>JABSON010000136.1 GCA_013215915.1 Campylobacteraceae bacterium
TGTTACACTTATATTCTTATTCTTGATATCTGATAAGGTATCATATATATTTATAGTAAAAGTATCTTTTATACGTTCTAGTTTAATTATTGGTTTTGTTCTTTTCTCGAGTAAAAAATCAAAATCATTTTTTACAGTATAAATTGAAACTTGAGATAATAAAATGATTGATATCATTCCACCTGTAATAATAAAAAGTAAAAATGATGTTTTATATCTAAAAGGAATTTTATCAATGAGTTTTAAAAGATTTTTTAAATTCATTATTTGATCTTTTTAAAAGTATTATTCTCATATGTAAATAAATAAGTATTATCTTGAATTTGAGAGTTTTTGTATTTTGTTTCTATTCCATCTAGAAAATTATTATTCATATGATTAAATGCCTCAATGAAATTGTTTCTTGTAATATTACCTTTTATTTGTCTTAGAGCTTCAACTATTGATTTAGCAGCTAAAAATGACTCTAGTGAGACAAAACCTAGGGCTTGTTTTGGAAAATACTTTTTCATAAGATCTTGATATTCTACAATAACAGGTATTTCATTTGATTTATAAAATGGAACAACAGATGAAAATATTAAGTTTTTTGTTTGTGATTTTAATTCTTTTATAATTTCATTTGCATCACCAAAAGATATATTACAAAATATTGTATTTTTAAATACCTGATCATTTTTTGCTTTTTTTATAAATAAAGCATTTGCTTTATAAGCACCTACAAGTATGATAGCTTCCGGTTTTCCTTCTTTTATTTCATAAAAAGCATGTTTAATTGAAAGAGTATTTCTTTTATATGTTCCTTCTGAATTAATATGTAAATCTCTTTTTTCTAGGGATTCTAAAAGAGAAAGATATGCTTCTTCTCCATAATTATCATTTTGGTAAAAAATAGATATTTTCTTTATTTTCTTTTTTTCATATAAATAAGAAACAATATTTTCAACTTCTTCTTTATATGATGATCTATAATTTATAATGTTTTTTTTATGTTTATTTCTTAAGAATTCAGCACCAGAGAAGGGCGCTATAAATGGTATATTTTCATCTTCTATAATATTAAGTACATTTTTAATAGTTGGAGTTCCTACAAAAGCAAATAATGAAAATACTTTATCAACAAATATTAATTTGTTTATATTCTCTAATGTTAGTTCTGGTTCATATTTATCATCATAAGAAATAAGTTTTATTGAATGATTTCTTAATAAATGTTTTTCATTTGCATAAAAAAAGTATGAATTTGCACCTGAATAAATTGAGCTAGCCCAAGCTTTCATAATTCCACTTTGTGGCAAAGAAGACCCAAATAATAATATATTATCATTGTAAGATTTGTCTTTTAAATTTAAATAAATTAGTGACAAAAAGATTATTGAGAAGAATATATATTTCAATTATTTAACCTTAAAAATTTTGAGAATTATAACATATTTACTCAAAAGGTAACAGCTAAATTTACTTTGTGAAAATAAATCTAACTTATTAAGTTAAACCAAAGTTAAGAATTAATAGAATAGGTAAAATAATTTTTACCAAAAGGTGAATCATGTACGAATTTATATATTACAGCCCAAAAGATCTTGAGTTTCCTCTTCCTTCTAATATTTATGTAACAAACTCTTTAAAGGATATTCCAGATGAAGAATTTATTGTTTCAAATACAAAAAAAACATCTTCAGAAATAGCAGCTTTAGAAATTGATTTTTATATTAAAAACTCTAAAGATTCTTTAGCTTCTAAAATAAAGAATGTTGAAAAATTATATGAAATTAATGCTAATAGATTTGATAATGCACAAGATATGCAATATACACAAGAAATATCAAAACAAGTATTATTAGTTGCATCTGATGATGAAAAAAAAGAATTCACAAAATCTATGATTCCCGATGAATTTGATTTATTTCATGTTACGAAAGATATTGTTAAATCAATAGATGGACATATTGGTTCTTTAAAAGTAATTGTTGATGATGAAGGCAAAGACGTCGAGCTTAATGTATCTCAAATTGTTTGGTTCAATAAATCTGAGATGGCCTGTAAACAGAGTGGTTCATTCGATCCAATTGAAACATCTTTAGATGAAGTTTTAGCCACTTTAAGAAATAATATAACATCTTACGAATATAAAAAATATACTGTTTATGATAAAACTATTTGTCAATATAATGAAAGACGAGAAGAAGTTTGTTCAAAATGTGAAGAAGTTTGCCCAACAGTAGCAATTGTTAAAAACGATGAAAATAAAACTTTAGAGTTCTCACAAATTGATTGCCATGGTTGTGGAGGATGTATTTCTGTTTGTCCTTCTGGAGCTTTAGAATATGCTCCTCAAAATAGAGAAGCATTTTTTGAGATGGCAAGAGAATATAATGGACATATTCCTTTAATTATTCCAGAAAAGATGAATGTACAAGATCTAAGTATTGAACTTAAAAAAGATGTTTTACCTTTTGCAATTGAAGGTGAAAAATATTTACATGAAGGAACTTTATTAACTCTTTTACAAGAATCAGGTTCTCAAGTAATATTTTATTCAGACTTTTTATCAAAAGGTACAAAAGATGCAATTTTTGTATTAAATCAAATCTATCAAAAAAAATACCAAAAAGACGCAATTTTATTAGCAATGACAAAAGATGAATTAATAGATGCCTTAGAAAAAGTAGAGTTCATTGAGAATTCAAGATTTACTTTTAATGAAGGAAAATCTAGAAAAAGAGAAGTATTTGCAATTAGATTAGCTCATATAGTTCAAAATGATGAATTAGGAACAGTTGATTGTGGAGAACATGTTCATTATGCTCATGTTAAAGTAGATCAAGATAAGTGTACTTTATGTTTAGCTTGTGTAGGAGCTTGTAATGTTAATGCAATTATTGCAGATACAAGTGATAATACTTTAAGATTAAATGCTTCTTTATGTACTTCTTGTGGTTATTGTGAAATGACTTGTCCTGAAGATGATTGTCTTACATTAGAGAGAGATGTAATAAAACTATCTCCTTCTTGGTTTAAAGAAGAGATTTTAGCTCAAGATGAATTATATCCTTGTATAGAATGTGGAAAAGAATTTGCAACTAAAAAAGCAATTGAAAAAATCGCAGCAATTATGAGTCCTATTTTTGCAAAAGATCCAATAAAAGAGAGAACTTTATATTGTTGTGAAACGTGTAAACCAAAAATTATGATGACTTCATATATGAAAGATTCATCAGCGTATACTAATAAACAAGGAGTAAGTATTGGCTAATAACGAAATAAATAAAGCAAGAGTCGTTTATTATGGCTTATTTGCTTCGCTTTTCACATTTTTCGAGAATACTAATAATTATGAAAGTATTAAAAATACTCTTAAAGTTCTAGGTGCGAATCCTTTAGATAAACACTCTAAAAAAGCCTTAGATAATATGAATTTATTTTTAGAAAAAAAATCTGCAAATGATTTAAAAGATGAAATGAATATAATCTTTTATTCTCTAACTTCATCTTATATTCCTGTATCTGCTTCATATTATGATGAAGCAAGAGATGATGGTAAAAAGAAACTTGAAATGTTAGACTTTGTTTTAAAATCAAAATTTAGAAGAGATGAAAATATTTATAAAGAGAGTGAAGATAATATTGCTTTTATTTTATCATTTATGAGTAAATTAATAAATGAAGAATTACAAGAAGATAAAAACTCACAAGAAATAGCAAAAGATGTATTTAAAGATATTTTAAATGAAGTTATTGATTCTTTTATAAATAGAGTATATGCTCATGAGAATGCAGAATTTTATAAAGATTTAGCACTTGTTTTAAAAGTATTTATGGAATTTGAGAGACATTTTTATTCTTTGAAAGCTCCTATAAAAGAAGATGTTCAAGATATAAAAAGATTAAGTGAAAAAGATCAAAAAAAACCAGCAGAAAAAAGAGTGAAAAAAAACTTTGAAGAGTTTGCTTCAATTTAAGTTAAATTTTTTTTGTTTTTAAATATGCATTTTTTGCATATTAATAAAGTCGAAATGTTATTTAATATGCTAATTTTGCATATTAGAAGGAATTAGTGAGAAAATCTAGGTTTTTTGACTAGTCTCTTTATAAAAAGAGCATTTAATAATGGAGGTCTATATGTCAAATTCAAGACGAAATTTTGTTAAAAAAGCTTTAGGTGCAGGTGCTATTTTAGCAGCAGCAACTACTGTTTCAATGGCAAATAGTGGAAATAAAAACTTTTCAAGTTCTGCTGGGGTTGTTGTTGGAAAATCTAAGAAAAAAGAAATTCTGTACAAAGAAACTCAAGAATGGGAAGACTTTTATAAAAGAAGTTATTAATTAATTGTATGTAAAAAAGGAGAGAGAAATGGGTAATAATACACTCAAAGATTTATCTTTAAATATAGGAAGAAGAAGTTTTCTTAAAATTGCCTCTTTAGGAGCAGGTTTAGGAGTTACAAGTGCTTATGCAAATAGTGACTCTTTAAGACCTGCAAACGAAGAAGAAATTAAGAATCCTTATCCTGGTTCAAAGATAGTTAAAACAATATGTAGTATTTGTTCTGCTGGTTGTGGAATTAAAGCTGAAGTTCATAATGGTGTGTGGGTTAGACAAGATGTAGCACAAGATCATCCAATTTCAGAAGGTTCACACTGTTGTAAGGGTATTGATCAAATTGATTTAGTTAAAAGTAAACAAAGAATCAAATATCCAATGAAAAAAGTAAATGGAAAGTGGGAGAGACTTTCTTGGGAAACAGCTATTTCTGAAATATCAGAAAAAATGCTTAAATTAAGAGAAGAAAATGGACCTGATGTAGCAATGTTTTTAGGTTCTGCTAAATTTAATTTACAGCAAGCTTTTTATTTTAGAAAATTTGCAGCTTTTTGGGGAACTAATAATATAGATCACGTAGCTAGAATTTGACATAGTGCAACAGTCGCCGGTGTGGCGAATACATGGGGTTATGGCGCTATGACAAATCATTTTGGTGATATATTAGGACATTCGAAAGCAATATTTATGATAGGTGCAAACTCAGCAGTTGCAAATCCAATTGGATTTAAACATATGCTGCAAGCAAAAGATAGAAACAATGCAAAATTAATTGTTATTGATCCAGTTTTTACTAAGTCTGCTGCTAAAGCAGATCATTATTTAAGAATTAGAACAGGTACTGATATTGCATTTATTTATGGACTTTTACATCTTATATTTAAAAATGGATGGCAAGATAAAAGTTTTATAAAAGAGAGAGTTTATGGTATTGAAGATGTAATGGAAGAGGCTAAAAAATGGACTCCTGCTGAAACATCAGATGTTACAGGAATTCCAGAAGAGCAAATAATCCAAATTGCTAGATTAATGGCATTTACTAAACCTGCTACTATAATTTGGGCCTTAGGTATTACTCAACATAGTGTTGGAACATCAAATACTAGAATTTTACCAATTTTACAATTAGTTTTAGGAAACATGGGTAAAAAAGGTGGAGGCTGTAATATTATTAGAGGACATGATAATGTTCAAGGTTCTACGGATATGTGTTGTTTAGCAGATTCACTTCCAGGTTATTATGGACTTTCAAAATCATCATGGAAATATTATTCTGATGGTTGGGGAGTTGATTACAAATGGTTAGAAAAAAGATTTGCAGCTCCTAAATGGATGAATGAAAAAGGTTTTTCACTTGCTAAATGGTGGCAAGGTGTATTACAAGAAGAAAAAACATATTCATCTTCACCAATTCGTGCTTTATGGGTTCAAGGAACTGGAATTACTTCTATGGCTCAAACTGCAAAAGTAAAAGAAGCTTTAGATAAATTAGATTTATTAGTTATTGCTGAACCTTTTGTAAATGAAGCAGCTGTAATTACTGATAAACGTGATGATATTTATATCTTGCCTGTTTGTACTCAGTTTGAAGTTGAAGGAATTGTAACTGCAACTAACAGAACAGCACAGTGGAGAGATAAAGTTATTGATCCTTTATATGAGTCAAAAACTGATCATGATGTAATGTTTGAATTTGCTAAAAAATTTGGTTTTTATGAAGAATATACTAAAGCTATGAGAATGGATATAGTTGATAAAAAACTTAAAGTTGTAAAAGATACATTTAATTTTGCAGATGATGCATGTAATGAAATCGCACGAATAGTTAAAACTATTGGTTTAGGTGGATGGACTGCTAAAAGATTAAGAGAACATCAAAAACAATGGCATTTATTCGATCCACTTACTTTAAAAGGAAGAGGGCCAATGAAGGGTCAATATTATGGTTTACCTTGGCCTTCTTGGGATACAAAACATCCTGGATCACCAATTTTATATGATGTTGATACTCCTGTAAATGAAGGTGGAATGGGATTTAGAAATAGATTCGGACTAGAGCATGATGGACATGACTTATTAGCAGATGATGCAGTTACAATTAAAGGTTCTAAAATTAAAGGTGGTTATCCGGAGATTACGGCTGCTAATATTGAAGAAGTTTTAAAAATTAAATTAACAAAAGAAGAAAAAGAATTAATTGGTGCAAATTGGAAATTTGATTTCTCTGGGATTATTCAAGAAAAATGTTCAGAAGCAGGTGTAGCTCCTTATGGAAATGCAAAAGCAAGAGCAAAAGTTTGGAATTTTCCAGATCAAGTTCCAAAACATAGAGAACCAATTCATTCACCAAGAGAAGATTTAGTTAAAAAATATCCAACTTATGCAGATCAAACAAATAACTTTAGAGTTGATGTTAAATTCTCATCTGAACAAAATGCACAGAATTGGTCAAAAGATTTCCCAACAATGTTGGTAACTATGAGACTTGTGAATTTAAGTGGAGCAGGTATGTTAGAGAGAACTAGTAAATATTTATCTCATATTACACCTGAAATGTTTGCTCATATTAATCCTGAGTTGGCTGCTGATTATGATTTAAAAGATGGTGATGATATGTGGTTACATTCACCACAGGGTACGAAAATTAAAGTAAAAGCTATTTATTCTCATTCAGTTACACCTGATAGAATTGCTTTACCTTATAACTTTGCAGGTGTTATGCAAGGTGTTGATTATTCAGCAAATTACCCAGAAGGCACAAAACCTTATACTATTGGTGAGAGTTCTAATACTATTACGAATTATGGTTTTGATATTATTACTCAGATTCCTGAGTTTAACGCAGGCTTATGTCTGATAAAAAAAGCTTAGGAGATTATCATGAGTAGTGAAAATTCAAGACTAAAGTTTTATTGTGACGATGATAGATGTATTGAATGTTATGCTTGTTCTGTCGCTTGTTCTCAAGCTCACGAACTTCCAACTGGTATTAACAGAAGAAAAGTTATAACAATGAATGAAGGATTAATTGGACTAGAGTATTCTTTATCAATTGCTTGTATGCATTGTACAGATGCACCATGTGAGCAAGTATGCCCAGTTGATTGTTTTTATATCAGAGAAGATGGAATTGTTCTTCATGATAAAGAAACTTGTATTGGTTGTGGATATTGTTTATATGCCTGTCCTTTTGGAGCTCCACAGTTTCCACAAGATGGTGCTTTTGGAACAAAAGGTGCAATGGATAAATGTACTATGTGTGCAGGTGGACCTGAAGAGACTAATTCACATAAAGAAAAAGAACTTTATGGTCAAAATAGAATAGCTGAGGGTAAAGTTCCTTTATGTGCAGCTGTTTGTTCAACAAATGCGCTCTTAGTAGGAGATTCTCAAAAGATTTCTGAAGTAATTAGACAAAGAGTATTATCAAGAGGCCATAATCATCAAAGCTCACCAGCTGGGTGGAGTATGGCTTATGGTTCGTAATAGATGAAAAGACTATATATAATACTTACTTTATTAGTATTTACTTCACTAGCTTTTGCTAGTGATAGTGCTATTTGGGGGAAAGATATGATTTTAAATATTGCGCAATATGATAAAGA
>JABSON010000137.1 GCA_013215915.1 Campylobacteraceae bacterium
TTTATATCTAATTTTTATTAAATCAAGGGATTTAAACTTGTAATATTAAAACATCCTTAATTTAAAAGCGTAAAAAAATATAAAATATATGAAAATAAACTAGTAAAACTTAAAACAATGACTTATCTTATCTGAAAACCGTACTTTTAAATAATATGATTGAAATAAGTTTATTAGAGTATAATTTTAAGATTATAAACTAAGTCTAATTTAAGAATTAGTCTTTACATTAAAAATAAATTATTATAAGGAATTATTTATGTCAGATATAAATTTGAATGATATTGATCCAATGGAAACACAAGAGTGGATGGACGCTCTAGAAACTGTACTTGAAGAAGAAGGTAAAGAAAGAGCACATTACTTACTTGAACAATTAATTGATAAAGCAAGAAGAAGTGGAGCACACTTACCGTACAAAGCAACTACTGCTTATTTAAATACAATTCCAACTATGCAAGAACCAAAAATGCCTGGTGACCAAAAGATGGAGAGAAAAATTAGATCTATCATTAGATGGAATGCACAAGCTATGGTTTTAAGAGCGTCTGAAAAGAAATTAGAACTTGGTGGACATATTGCGTCTTTCCAATCTTCTGCTACTTTATATGATGTTGGGTTTAACCACTTCTTTAAAGCTGCAAATGATAAAGATGGTGGAGATTTAGTTTATTTCCAAGGACATATTGCACCTGGTATTTATGCTAGATCATTTTTAGAAGGTAGAATTAGCCAAGAGCAAATGGATAACTTCAGACAAGAAGTTGATGGTAAAGGTTTATCTTCATATCCTCATCCTAAATTAATGCCTGAGTACTGGCAGTTCCCAACTGTATCTATGGGACTTGGACCAATTCAAGCAATTTATCAAGCAAGATTCTTAAAATACTTAACAAATAGAGGTATTAAAGATTGTAGTGGTCAAACTGTTTATTGTTTCATGGGTGATGGTGAATGTGATGAACCTGAATCTTTAGGAGCTATTTCTTTAGCTGGTAGAGAAGGTTTAGATAACTTAGTATTTATTGTTAACTGTAACTTACAAAGACTTGATGGTCCTGTAAGAGGAAATGGTAAAATTATTCAAGAACTTGAAGGCGAATTTAGAGGAGCTGGATGGGAAGTTACTAAAGTTATCTGGGGTAGAGAGTGGGATGCACTTTTAGCTAAAGATAAAACTGGTAAATTATTAGACTTAATGGAAGAAACAGTTGATGGTGAATACCAAAACTGCAAACAAAAAGGTGGAGCTTATACAAGAGAACACTTCTTTAATAAATATCCTGAAACTGCTGCTTTAGTTGAAAATATGTCTGATGACGAAATTTACAAATTAAGTAGAGGTGGACATGATCCAGTTAAAGTTTATGCAGCTTATAAAAAAGCACAAGATACTGTTGGTCGTCCAACTGTAATTCTTGCTAAAACTGTTAAAGGTTATGGAATGGGATCTGCTGCTGAGGGTAAAAATATTGCTCACAGTGTTAAAAAAGTAAATATGGATGTATTAAAAGGCTTTAGAGATAGATTTAATATTCCAATTACTGATGATAAATTAGCTGATATTCCTTATTATATTCCTCCTGCTGATTCTCCAGAAATGAAGTATATGCATGCAAGAAGAGCTGAATTAGGTGGATATTTACCTAAAAGACTAGCTAAATTCTCTAAAGAAATGGAAGTTCCTGAATTAAGTATTTTTGATGCAATTTTAAAAGGTTCTGGAGATAGAGAAGTTTCTACTACTATGATTTTAGTAAGACTATTAAACTCACTTGTTAAAGATAAAAAAATTGGTAAAAACATTGTTCCTATTGTTCCTGATGAAGCTAGAACATTTGGTATGGAAGGTATGTTTAGACAAATTGGTATTTATGCTAATGAAGGTCAAAAATATATTCCTCAAGATAGAGATCAAGTTGCTTATTATAGAGAAGATAAAAAAGGTCAAGTACTTCAAGAAGGTATTAATGAACTTGGAGCTATGGGTTCTTGGGTAAGTGCTGCTACTTCTTATTCTGTTAATGATTGTCCAATGATTCCTTTCTATATTTATTATTCAATGTTTGGTTTCCAAAGAACTGGTGATATGAACTGGGCTGCTGGAGATTTACAAGCAAGAGGTTTCTTAGTTGGAGCAACTGCTGGTAGAACTACATTAAATGGTGAAGGTCTACAACATCAAGATGGTCATTCTCATATTTTAGCAAATACTATTCCAAATTGTGTATCTTATGATGCTACTTATGGTTATGAATTAGCTGTAATTATTCAAAATGGTATTGAAAGAATGTATGGTACTGCTCAAGAAAATATTTACTATTATTTAACTACTTTAAATGAAAACTATAAACAACCTGCTATTCAAGAAGGTACTGAAGAAGGTATTATCAAAGGTATTTATAAATTAGAAACTAAAGAAGCTAAAAACTCTTATAATGTTAAATTATTAGGTTGTGGAACAATTTTAGAAGAAGTTAGAAAAGCAGCTACAATTTTAGCTGATACTTATAACGTAGCTTCTGAAGTTTATTCTGTAACTTCATTTAATGAACTTACAAGAGAAGGTCAAGAAGTTGAAAGATATAATATGCTTCATCCAAATGAAGAAAATAAAGTAGCTTACATTACATCTGCTTTAGGTCAAAATGATGATAACATTGTTATTTCTACTACTGATCATATGAAAGCATTCTCTGAACAAGCTAGAGCATATATCTCTGGTTCATTTAAAGTACTTGGTACTGATGGTTTTGGTAGATCTGATTCAAGAGCTAATTTAAGAGCTCACTTCGAAGTTGATGCTAACTTTATTGTTTTCACAACATTAAGTGAACTAGTAGCTAAAGGTAAATTAGATAAAAATACATTAATTGAAGCAATGAAAGATTTAAATATCGATGCTGACAAAATTAATCCATTCAAAGCATAAGGCAAAAACATGGCACAAATAGAAGAAATATTATTACCAGATGTTGGTGGTGAAGAAGTTGAAATTATTGAAATTTGCGTTAGTACTGGCGAAAATTTAGAAGAAGAAGATGCAATTATTACAGTTGAAACTGATAAAGCATCAATGGATATCCCGGCAATTTTTGCTGGGAGCATTGTTGAATTAAAAGTTAAAGTTGGAGATAAAGTATCTCAAGGTGCAGTAATTTGTACTATGCAAAAAGCTGGATCTGAAGCTGCTGCACCTGTTGTTGAAACAGCTGCACCTGTAGTTGAAGTTGCTCCTGTTGTTGAAGCAGTAGTAGAAACTGTTGTTGAAACTAAAACAGTTCAAGAAACTCAAACTGTATTAGTTGATGTTTTTGTTCCTGATATTGGTGAAGACGGAGAAGTTGATTTAATTGAAGTATTAGTTTCAATTGGTGATGATGTAAATGCTGAAGATGGTTTATTTACTTTAGAAACTGATAAAGCTACTATGGACGTTCCAGCTCCTTTTGATGGTGTTATTAAAGAATTATTAGTTGCAGAGGGTGCAAAAGTTAAAACTGGTACTTTAGTTGCTAGAATGGAACAAAACATTGTTATTTCTTCTTCTGTTGCTGTTGTTACTCCTGTAAAAGCTGCTCCAGTAGCTGCTACTCCTGCTCCTGTTGCAAAAGCTGTTGAAACTCCTGTTTCAGTTGCTACTGCTGTTGTTGTAAGTGGTAGAAAACCTCATGCTTCACCTTCTGTTAGAAGATTAGCAAGAGAATTTGGTGTTGAACTAGAATTAGTTTCTCCTACTGGTGTTAAAAACAGAATTATGCAAGCTGATATTAAAGCTTATGTTAAACAAACATTAGCAAATGCATCTAGAGCTGTTGCTGTTGCACCTGCTACTGGTTCTGGTTTTGGATTTAATCTTCCAACACTTAAATCAGTTGATTTCTCTAAATTTGGTGAAATTGAAATTAAAGAATTAACTAAAATTCAAAAAATCTCTGGACCATCATTACACAGAAACTGGGTAGGTATGCCTCATGTAACTCAATTTGATGAAGCTGATATTACAGAATTAGAAAAATTCAGAAAAGACCAAAATGCACTTGCTGCTAAGAAAAAATTAGATATTAAAATATCTCCATTAATTTTCATCTTAAAAGCTGTTGCAAAAGCATTAGAATTACATCCTACATTTAACTCTTCATTAAGTGAAGATGGTGGAAGTATTATTCTTAAAAAATACGTTAATATTGCAGTTGCAGTGGATACTCCTAAGGGACTAATGGTTCCTGTTATTAAAGATGTTAATAAAAAAGGTATTCATGAATTAGCTGCTGATTTAGCTGTTATTTCTAAAAAAGCTAGAGATGGTAAACTTAAAATGACAGATATGCAAGGTGCGTGTTTTACAATTTCAAGTCTTGGTGGAATTGGTGGGACTGCGTTCACTCCAATTATTAATGCTCCAGAAGTTGCAATTTTAGGTGTATCTAAATCTGAAATTAAACCTAAATGGAATGGAACTGAGTTTGTTCCTAAATTAATGTTACCACTTGCTTTATCTTATGACCATAGAGTTATTGATGGAGCTGAAGGTGCTAGATTCTCAACTACTGTTTCAAGTATGTTAAGTGATCTTAGATTATTAGTTCTATAATAGAAATATATACGCAAATCGCGAAAAACATAAGGTAAAATATGAGTAATGAAATGAAAACTCAAGTTTTAGTTATTGGTTCTGGACCTGCTGGTTATTCAGCAGCGTTTAGATCTGCTGACTTAGGATTTGAAGTAATATTAGTTGAAAAATTTAATGAACTTGGTGGAGTTTGTTTAAATGTTGGTTGTATCCCATCTAAAGCACTTTTACATGTTGCTAAAGTTATGGAAGAAGCTGAACATGTTGCTCCTCATGGAGTAGTATTCGGAGAACCTCAAGTTGATATTTCTAAAATAGCAGCTTACAAAGATGGAATTGTTAAAAAACTATCTGGCGGAATTGCTGCAATGGCTAAAATGAGAAAAGTTAAAGTTGTTCAAGGTTATGCTACTTTTACTGGTGCTAATACAGTTCTAGTTAAAGGTGATAAAGAAGAAACTACTATTACTTTTGATAATGCAATTATTGCTGCAGGTTCAAGACCAATTGAATTACCATTTATTCCACATGCTGATCCTAGAATTTGGGATTCTACTGATGCTTTAAATCTTAAAGCTGCACCTGCTAAATTATTAGTGATGGGTGGAGGAATTATTGGTTTAGAAATGGGTACAGTTTATCAAAAACTTGGATCTTCTGTTGATGTTGTAGAAATGCAAGATCAATTAGTTCCTGCTGCTGATAAAGATGTTGTTAAAGCATATACTAAAGCAAACAAAAAAAGATTTAACATTATGTTAAAAACTAAAGTTGCTAAAGTTGATGCACAAGATGATGGAATACATGTTACTTTAGAGTCTGCAACTGGTAGCGAAACTGTTATTTATGATGCAGTTTTAGTAGCAATTGGAAGATCTCCAAATGGTAAATTATTAGAAGCTGAAAAAGCTGGAATTGAAGTAAATCAATGGGGATTTATTGAAACTGATAAACAAATGAAAACTAATGTACCTCACATCTTTGCTGTAGGTGATATTGTTGGTCAACCAATGCTAGCTCATAAAGGTGTTCACGAAGCACATGTAGCTGCAGAAGTTATGGCTGGTAAAAAACATTATTTTGAACCAGTATCTATTCCTTCAATTGCTTATACTTTCCCAGAAATGGCTTGGGTTGGTTTAACTGAAAAAGAAGCAAAAGAAAAAGGTATTAACTATGAAGTTGCTACTTTCCCTTGGTCTGCTTCAGGTCGTGCACTTGCAGCAGATGTATCTGATGGATTTACTAAACTTATTTTCAACAAAGATGACCATACATTAATTGGTGGAGCTTTAGTTGGTGATAATGCAGGGGAGCTTTTAGGAGAAATTTCTTTAGCTTTAGAGATGCAATGTGATGCTGAAGATTTAGCACTTACAATTCATGCTCACCCAACACTTCATGAATCAGTTGGAATGGCAGCTGAGATCTATGAAGGAAGTATTACTGACCTTCCAAATGCGAAAGCAAAAAAGAAATAAGTTTTATACTTTAAAGAAAAAAGAGAAGATTTTATCTTCTCTTTTTTTTTGCCTTTTACTATACTAAAGTACAATTAAAATCCTTGTAAATAATATAATTCAATTGATTATCTTGTAAATAATTGTAATTTAGTGTAAATATATTAATTATATTATAAGTAAAGCAATTCTATATGCTATGAAAGACAGTATCCACGCTGCTATAGTAGTAAATAAGAATAAATATACTAAATATATTCTTCCACCTGCTTCTTTTGAGAAAACTACAGTTGCCGCTAAACAAGGTATATAAATCATAACAAATACAATAAATGATATTGCAGAAGCTAAAGGTATATTGTTTTTAATTTTTTGAATTAAACTTTTTGAGTTTTCATCACTTTCATCTCCTAAACCATATAAGATTCCTAAAGTTGCAACTACAATTTCTTTTGCTGCTAATCCTGTTTCTAAAGCAACAGTCATTTTCCAATCAAAACCAAGAGGTGAAAATAGAGGTTCTGTAAATTTACCTATATAACCTAAGTATGAGTTTTCTAATTTATATAAAACTAAATCATCAGATAATTCTTTTTGTAAAGTTTTATCTTGAGTATTAACTATTTGTATTTCTACAATATTTGAATGTTCTAAATGTTTTGGATAATTAGAAGCAAACCAAATCATAATAGAAGCAGCTAATATAAATGTACCAGCTTTTTTTAAATACATATACGCTTTACTTGATACTGTATGATAAATTAATTTAGGAGAGGGTAATCTATATTTTGGCATTTCCATTACGAAAGGTTCTTCTTCACCTTTAAATACAAAAACTTTTAATATTTTTGCCGCAAATAAACCAATAAGAGCACCTGAGATATAAATTATAAATAAAATATTTGCAGCTTGATTTTGAGGAAAAAAAGCTCCAATAAATAAAATATAAATAGGTAATCTTGCACCACAAGACATAAAACCAATAATAAATAAAGTAAGAAGTCTATCTCTATCATTCTTAAGTGTTCTTGCTGCCATATAAGCAGGAACAGAACATCCAAAACCTGAAACTAAAGGAATAAAAGATTTACCATGTAGTCCAAATTTATAAAAGAACCCATCAAGTAAAAATGCAACTCTTGCCATGTATCCAGTAGTTTCTAATAAAGCAATTCCAAAAAACAAAATTACAATATTTGGAACAAATAAAATAACTGCACCTACACCTGCAATTGCACCATCTGCTATTAATGATGAAAATTCATTATCACCTAATATGTTTTTTGTGCTATCCATAAGACCTGCAAAAAAGTTATCAATCATGTCCATTGGAATTGAACCTATTTCAAAAGTAAATTGAAATAATGCCCACATGAAAAATAAGAATATTGGAAGACCTAAGTATTTATTTAATAATATTTTATCAATTTGGCTTGTAAAAGAATGATCATTATTTTCATTTTCTCTTACAGTTTGTTTAATCAGTCCTCTTGAAATAGATACTTTTTCATCATTAAAAATATCATCTATTTCAATACTTTCATAATGAACAAATAAATGTTCAAAAGATTTTTTAAGAATATCTTGTAATTGAAGAAATAAAGATCTATCATGTAATTCTTTATAAATATTTTCATCTTTTTTTAATAGTTTAATAGCTGTATTTCTTAAATTGTATTGTTTTTCATCTAAGTTTTTTTCTTAATAATTTGTTATATTTATAATTTCTTTTTCACATTTTTGCAGATTTTTTGGTTTCATCCTATTCCACAGAAAAACAACTCGTCCTGATGATCTCGTCGAAATTTCTACAGTTTTAGTTGTTATAATATGATATTTAGTTAATAATGATATAAACCTAACCTACCCT
>JABSON010000138.1 GCA_013215915.1 Campylobacteraceae bacterium
AATTTTGATAAGAATTATGGACCTTTTGAAGTTTTAATACAGGAACAAAATTTCCAAAGAATAAATTATCAATTTGCAGTTTTATTGTATTAATTTGAGAATTAAACATAAATATAGTAGTAACCATAGTTAGGATTAGTGTTACAGACAGTAAAATTAATTTTGAACTTAGTGTTTTAAACATATTATTGTACATTGCAAAAGTATAGCAAAATAAATTTAATCTAAGCAAAATCTATATAAAATTATTTATAATAATTAATGATTTTTTTGATATAATCGCGTATTATTATAAAGGGGTATTTATTTTGTTAAATATAAAAGATACATTTATTGGTAAATCTGCCAAAAGTGATATATTATCTGGAATAGTTGTAGCAATTGCTTTAGTTCCTGAAGCTATTGCTTTTTCTATTATTGCCGGTGTTTCACCATTAGTTGGTTTATACACAGCATTCATTTTAGGTTTAATTACTGCATTAATTGGTGGTAAGGCTGGTATGATTTCAGGTGCAACAGGAGCAATTGCTGTTGTTTTAATTGGTTTAACTATAAAAGTTAAAGATGCTTTACCTAAAGAAGTATATGATTCATTAGTTACAAATGGTGAATTATCAACATATATTCTTCAATATATTTTATTAGCAACATTATTAGCAGGTGCTATACAAATAATTATTGGTGTTTTAAAATTAGGTAAATTCATTAGACTAGTTCCGCAACCTGCGATGTATGGTTTTGTAAATGGTTTAGCAATTGTTATTGCTATGGCTCAAATCCCACTTTTTGAAGGTGAAAATTGGATTATGTACGCACTTGTTATTGCGACTATGCTTATTGTCAAGTATTTTCCTAAAGTTTCTAATGCAATTCCTTCTGGTTTATTAGCTATTGTTGTTATTTCTTTAATAGTTATCACAATGGATTTAGATACAAAAAGAGTTGGTGACTTAGCAAATATTTCTGGTTCATTACCTACTTTTGCATTACCTACATTACATATTAATTTTGATTCACTTATGACAGTTCTACCATATTCAATATTAGTGGCACTTGTTGGTTTAATTGAATCTTTATTAACTCTTTCTGTTTTAGATGAAATGGGTGGAAAAAGAGGAAGTGGAAACCAAGAATGTATTGCTCAAGGTGTTGGTAATATTACTTGTGGATTCTTTGGTGGAATGGCAGGTTGTGCTATGATTGGTCAAAGTATAATTAACTTCTCAAATAATGGTTGGGGAAGATTATCTGCTGTTACTGCTTCGTTATTATTAATTTCTTTTGTAGTAATTTTACCAGATTATATTGCTTTAATACCAGTTGCTGTTTTAGTTGGTATTATGTTTATGGTATCAATTGGTACATTTGAATGGGAAAGTGCTAATAGATTTAGATATATGCCTAATTCAGATAGATTTGTACTTGTAGCAGTTACTGTTATTACTATTTTTGCTGACCTTGCAATTGCTGTTATTTCTGGAATTATTATTTCAGCTTTAGTATTTGCTTGGAATCACTCAAAAGTAAGATCTAGAACTTATGAAGATAAAGAAGGTACTAAAATTTATGAATTTGATGGACCATTGTTTTTTGGTTCAACAACTTCATTTTTTGAGTTATTTGATTTAAAAAATGATCCAAAAGAAGTAGTTCTAGACTTTAAAGATGCTAGAGTTATGGATATATCAGGAGTAGAAGCAATTGATTCTATTACTAAAAAATATGCAGATGCAGGAAAAAAACTTACAATTAGACATTTAAGTGAAGATTGTAAAAAAATACTTAAAGATGCTGGACCATTTTGTGTTTATGAAGAAAATGATCCAAAATATAAAGTTGCTGTAGATTATTAATAAGACATATATACAATTAAATAGAGTAATATTTTACTCTATTTAATTATCTCAAATTCTCCTATAATTATGTTTCGCTTAATTTAACTTTACTTTAATATTTGCTATAATATGTACGTATTTAAAAAAAAGGTTTTATTGTGGAAATTAATGAATTTTTATCAAATTCTTTTGATTCAAAAGAAAAAAGTATGTATAAACTTAAACATAAACAAATTAACGACTCTTTTTCAAAAAGTTTTTCTGACACTTTAGCTCAGAATAATGTAGACAATATATCTAATGTTGAGAATAGTAATAAAGTTAAAGAAGATTTAAATAACTCTGCTTCTTTAAACAAAGCCTTTTTAGAATTTTTATAAGGATTTATTATGCAAATACAATCAAATATCTCTGCTTTAGCGCAAGAAGAGAATAATTTATTATTAAATACACAAAAACTAGCTCATATATCTCAAGTTATTGCAGACCCTGCTCTTCAAGAAGTATCAAACGAATTAATTCAATCAATAAGCAATCGTATACCTATCATAATTGCGTATGAAGCTAATGCTGGAGTTATTAAAGTACAAGACGAAGTATTAGAAAGATTATTAGATATTAAAGCCTAAAATTTATATAATCAATTAACTCTTTTAATTCATTCTCATTAAAAACTTTAATATTATTTTTATTTAGTAAAGAAGCACATATTCCACTTCCTTTTATTAATATACTTTCAAAATTTCCATTATAAATCATATTATTTCCACATGATGGAGATTTAGCTTTGAGTAAAGCAATTGTAATATTATTTTTAATACATAGGGTTAGGGCTTTTTCAGCACCTTTTGTAAATTCATTTGTGAAGTCTTTATTAGTTTTTGTTAGAACTTTATTATTTTTTATTTCTGCTGGTTCTCTTGGAGTTGATAAACCACCTTCAACTTCTGGGCAAAATGAAAAGATATTATTTTCATTTAAAATCTTTTGAAAAATAATATCTTCGCATGCATTTGCAGAACCATCATATCTTACATATTCACCTAATAAACACGAAGATATGAGTATATTCATTATACTAAGTGTTTATCATCAAAAAATGTTGATGTTTGAATATTTTGAAATGCAGCTTTCATAGATACAAAAATTTGTGGATTCTCTTTTTCTAAAGTAGCTAAAAGTTTTTTAGTTTTTTCTCTTGTATGAGGCATTTTTATATCAAATCTCATAGCAGGACAGGCTTCATCACCTATTACAGAAAGTTCATTTCTATCAGCAAAAGCTCTTAATTGTGCTTCTCTAGTAAAAATTAATGGTCTAATTACTTCTAAACCATTCTCAGCTGTATATCTAGGAGGCATTGATCTTAACATTCCTGAATACATGAAGTTCATAAAAAATGATTCCATAGCATCATCTAAATGATGTCCAAGAGCTAATTTATTGTATCCTTGCTCTAAAGCAGCTTTATAAAGATACCCTCTTCTCATTCTTGAGAAAAATGAACAAAATGATGAGTTTTTTCTAATTTTATCAGCAGCTAATTCATAAATTTTTGTATCAATTATTTCATGATCAATTCCGTGTTTTGCACAGTGATCAGCTAAAAATTGTACTCTCTCACCCATACCATAAGTAATAGTTACAGCTTTAAATTCAAAACTATAAGGCGCAACTCTTTTTATATGATTTAAAGAATGAATTAAAGCAGTTGAATCTTTTCCACCAGAAAAACCAACAAGAATTTTATCGCCTTCTTTTATAAGACCGTACTGAGCATTTGTTTTCCCAACAAGAGAAGTTATTTTTTTACTTAATTCTATCAATTTGAATCTATCCTAATATTTTTTTGCAATTATATCCAAAAAAACTAAATATTAACTACACATAGATATTTTATACTAAAGAAAAAGGATATTTATGAAAACTCTTATTATTATATTTTTATTATTTCAAGGACTAAATGCTATCAACTTTAAAAGTCCAGAAAATAAAGTTTCTTTAATTGAACTATATACATCAGAAGGTTGCTCCTCTTGTCCACGTGCAGATGAATGGTTAAATAAGTTAAAAGAGCATAAAAATTTATTTAAAACTTTTATACCTTTAGCTTTTCATGTTACATATTGGGACTTTTTAGGATGGAAAGACTCTTTTGGAAAAAAATATTTTGATAAAAGACAAAGAAATTATTCATCCAATGTATGGAAAAAGAACTCAGTTTATACTCCACAATTTGTAATTGATTCAAAAGAGTATAGACAATGGTTTTCATCAAAAAAGTTTCCTAAGATTAAAAATGAATATGCAGGTATTTTAGAAGCAGATTTAGAAAATAACAAAATTAAAGTTTCATATATAAATTCAAATAAAAATATGAATTTATTAATAAATGTAAATATTCTTATTTTGGAAAATAATTTAAAAGTTTTAGTAAAAAAAGGTGAAAATAAAAATAAAATATTAAAACATAATTTTGTAGTGAAAGATTTTTATAATTATAGAAGTGAAATTAAAAATGGAGAGTTTAAAAATTCTTATAGCTTAGATATTCAAGATAAAAAGAATAAGATTTTAGTAGTTTTTATATCTTCAGAATCAAATCAACAAATACAAGCCTTAGGCTCATATTTGTGATGTTTTTCTATGAAAACTATAATACCATTGAAGCAATCCATCCAAATACAATTAGAGGAATGTTATAATGTAAAAAAGTTGGTAATACAGAATCATAAATATGATCATGTTGTCCATCAACATTAAGTCCAGATGTTGGCCCTAGTGTAGAATCACTTGCAGGTGATCCAGCATCTCCTAATGCAGCAGCAGTTCCAACTAAAGCTGCAATAGCTAAAGGTGAAAAGTCAAATTGCATTGCCAGAGGAACATAAATTACAGCAATAATTGGAATAGTAGAAAAAGACGAACCGATTCCTAAAGTAATTAATAATCCAATAATAAGCATTAATAATGCAGCTAAAGGTTTATTATCACCAATTACAGATGTAATAGAAGATACTAAACCTTCAATTCCTTGGCTTGCTTTCATAACTTCTGCAAAACCAGAAGCAGCAATCATAATAAAACCAATCATAGCCATCATATGAACACCTTTTGTGAAAACATCTTGAGTTTCATTTGTTTTAATTACTCCACCAATAATGAATATAATAAAACCAGCTAAAGCTCCGATAATAATTGAGTTAGTATATAATTGTAAACCTAAAGCAGTTAATATAGCTACAAAAGCTGTGATTATATAAGAAGTTTTAATTTCTTGTTTTTCAGGTTCAATTTCTTTAATTTTCTCTAAAGAATAAATTCTAGGTTTTGAGTAAGAAAAGAATATTGCGACTAATAAACCTAAAAACATTCCAGAAACAGGAATTGCCATAATAAATGGTAATTGCTCAACAGCAATATTTAATCCATTATCAACTAAATTCTTATGTAGAATATTACTTAAAAATATTCCTCCAAAACCAACTGGGAATAACATATATGTAGCTGTTAAACCAAATGTCAGTGTACAAGCAATTAGTCTTCTATCCATTTTATACTCTGCAAATACATGCAATAAAGGCGGAATTAAAATTGGAATAAATGCAATATGAACTGGTATTAGATTCTGAGATGAAACTGCTGTTAATAAAATTATTGTTAATAAAATAGTTTTAAACCAAAGAATATCTTTTTCTTTAGCATCACCTTTCATTTTTGAAATAATTTTATTTGCTAAAATATCTGTGATTCCAGATTTAGATATAGCAACTGCGAAAGCTCCTAACATTGCATATGATAAAGCAATAGTAGCTCCTCCACCAAGTCCTGATGAAAATGCATTAACAGTAGCTTCGAGACTAAGACCTGAAACTAAACCACCAACAATAGCTGAAAAAACAAGGGCAATAACTATATTAATTCTCATTAAAGAAAGAACTAACATTAGTACTACGGCCACAATAACTGGGTTGAACATTTTTTTCCTTATACTTTTTTGAAATTTATCACAAAAAAAGTAAAAGTCTTATTAATATTTAGCAATATATACACAAAATTAACAAAATAACAGAATTCTTTACTTCTTTTAGTTATTATTATGTATAGAACAACTATAATATGCAAAATTTAAAATAAAGATACACCATGACAGATATTGAAATCGAAACATTTAAAGATACTATTATTGAAACTATTATGCCTAACGCAAAAAACATGAATATAGAACAAATACAAAATATAATTAAAATGGTAATAAAAGACAACCCTCAAATGACGCCAGCTTTTGGAGATTTATTATTAGAACAAATTTTAATTATGAAAGAATAATTAAATAATCTAAATTTATTATAAACTAACTTTAAATTATATATTTTTTACCTATAATATAAAAAAATTAAAAGGCAAAAAATGTATTTAAAATTACTATTTATTATTACATTAAGTTTAAATATATTTGCTAAAGAAATTAAAACTAATTCTTTAGTAAAAATATTTACAACAACTTCTGTTCCAAACTATTTATATCCTTGGCAAACAAGTAAAATTTCTCATTTTACTGGCTCTGGTGCTATTATTTCTAACAATAGGATACTTACTTCAGCTCACGTAGTTTCATCTGCTAAACTAATTGAAATTAAAAAAGAAAATGATCCAAAAAGATATTTAGCAAAAGTCAAATACATATCACATCAAGCTGATTTAGCTGTATTAGAATTATTTGATAAAAACTTTTTTAAAAACACTTCATATTTATCTTTAACAGATAAAATAAAAACTAGAGATGCAGTTACTGTATTAGGTTATCCAGTAGGTGGAAATAATATTTCAACTACAACTGGAATCATTTCAAGAATTGAATATAGAAGATATGTTTGGAGTTCAAAATATTTATTAACTATACAAGTTGATGCAGCTATAAATCCTGGTAATTCAGGAGGACCTGTAATTAATGACAAAAATGAATTAATTGGAATTGCTATGATGAAACTAAGAAAATCATCTAATATTGCTTATATTGTTCCTACTTATATCATTAATACATTTTTAGAAGATTCTAAAGATGGAAAAATAGATGGTTTTGCAAGCTCAAATATTTATACTCAAAAAATAAATAATGATACTTTAAAAAAATATTATAACTTAGATAAAAGAACTGGTATTTTAGTTACAAAAGTATCAAATCGAGAAAAAGTTCTAAAAGAGAATGATATTATACTTTCAATTGATAATAAAGACATAGCTAATGATGGAACAATTAATACTAAATATTCAAGACTTTCTTTTATTTATGCTTTAAATTCAAAACAAATTGGTGAAAATATAAAACTTAAAATTCTTAGAAATAAAAAAGAGATATATTTAGATTATACTTTAAGAAACCAAGAATCATTAATTAAATATGAATTTGAACAAGAACCAAGATATGTTATTTATGGAGGTTTTGCATTCACTCCTTTAAGTAAAAACTATTCATACAAAAATCCAAGTTTAGAAAAATCATTTTACCAAAAAGAGATTACAAAAGACTATACAGAAGTTGTAGCTTCATTAAATACAATATTTCCTCATAAAGTAAATAGAGGTTATTATTTAGGCGCTAAAATACTTACAAAAGTAAATGATATTAATATTAAAAGTTTTAAACATTTATTATATGTTTTAGATAATGTTAAAAGTGAATTTACTATATTTGAGTTTTTAGAAAATAAAAAAATTATACTTAATACAAAAGAAGCAAAAAGTTCTTTTAAAGATTTAAAAGATGTTTATCATCTAAATTCTGATAAAAGAGAATAAAAATATATTTAATTGAATAAAAGTTTAAGCGCTTTTATTCAATTTTGGCAT
Organism: Campylobacteraceae bacterium; assembly: GCA_013215915.1. Classification (GTDB taxonomy): domain Bacteria; phylum Campylobacterota; class Campylobacteria; order Campylobacterales; family Arcobacteraceae; genus NORP36. The sequence goes on from JABSON010000138.1 coordinate 7,686, forward strand.
TATAATTTTAAATACGGCACCAGTTTCTGAGTTAGAAGCTATTAATTTACCACTACAATGTTCTTCAATTATAGTTTTACTCATATATAAACCTAAACCTGTTCCATCTTTTTTTGTTTTAGTAGAAAAATAAGGATCGAATATTTTATCAATTATATCTTCTGGTATTCCACCTGCATTATCTGATAT
>JABSON010000139.1 GCA_013215915.1 Campylobacteraceae bacterium
GTATCCATTCTAAAGTCTGGAAATAAACAAATTGTTTATAGTTAATATTTTGAGTTTCAATAAACTTTTTATGTTTTGGAGGAGTTATTTTTTTATACTTATTCTTTTTAAATATAATATTTTTTAATAAAATCTCATTATCTAACTCTTTTGTAATCCATACAGTACAATAATCAGGGAATTTTTTAATTCCTATTGAACCTTCTGTTAAAACAATTAAAGCTGTTATTTTCATAGATGGAAAAAGAATTTTTAATAAAGCATACTTTTTATCTAATCGTTTAACCAAAGATACTGTTTTTTTAGATGTAGACATTTCTACGAATACTAAAGAATCTTTTGTAAAAAACAAAGCATCAAATTCTGATATATCTTTGTATACAGATTTATAAACAATTTGTGCACTTTTATTTATAAGTAAACCATTCTTTTTAAATCTATGATCAGCATTTTGGTGAGGCCCTTTTAATACAAATCTTGTAATATCTTCATTATTTAAAGCATATTGTACTAAATGTTCATAAATAATATTCTCATATACTTCACCTTTAAAAGAAGAATAAGCTGAAATGTAGGCTTCACTCTCTACGTCAACATTATTTCTAATTAAAGTTTTTATATTACGATTATCGTAGCTATAACAAAATAATTCTTTTGAGATATTCTTAAGTTCTAAATTTTTAATGTCATTTGTAATTTCAAATTGATTCAAGATAACTCTTATTATTAAATTTTAAAAGATTATATCTAAATAATTTTAAAACTAATTAATAAGTAAATTTGCTGATGAAGAAAAAACCTTCTTTAATTCAGTTTTTGAAAGAATATATGTCCAAAAAGTTCTTCTAGCTTTATCACTTTTGTAGATATTATCTTTTATTTTCTCAAGTTTCATTTGTTTTTTTTCTTTATCTTTTAAAATAAGATCAATTATAAATTCTTTTTTATCTTTTAAATAAAAAGAAACATTATGAGAATAAGAAAGAGTGTAATACTGAGGCCCATTTGAATACCAAACTTTAATTGCAGACATACGATGACTAATTAAAGAACATAATTCATTTTTATCATTTCTAAATTCTAAATCTGGATAATCAATAATTCCAAGAATTTTCCAAGATCCATTATTGTCATCTAACAACTTTTCATCGAATGAATAAGTAGAGTATTCATATTCCATAATATATCCTTTTTCTTTTTCAAATTAATAATAAGTATTAAAATAATAACATATATAGTTATTTTAGTCAAGATTTTTTTTCAAAACTTTATTGATTAAAAGTATAATTTTATTAGAATTAAACTATAATATAAAAATTACTTTTAAGATATCTTATGAAAAAACATTTACTTGAACAATCTATTATTCTTTACTCAGTTACGAAATGGCTTATAATTTCTACATTAATAGGAATTGTTATTGGTGCAATAGTTACATTATTTGTAAATTTACTTCAAATTGCAGAAGATTCCAGGTCCTTATTGATTATTCCTTATTATTACACCCTGCCTTTTGCTTTAATGCTTACAATTTATCTAGTTAAAACTTTTGCACCAAATGCAAAAGGTCATGGAACTGAAAAAGTAATAGAAGCAGTTCATAAAAACAATGGAAAAATAGATATTGCGGTAATGCCTGTTAAACTAGTAGCAACAATTCTTACAATATTTGCAGGTGGATCTGTTGGTAAAGAAGGGCCAGGTGCGCAAATAGGAGCAGGAGCAGCTTCTTTTATTGCAGATTTATTTAAATTCTCAAATGAAAATAGGAAAACTTTAGTTATATGTGGAATTTCTGCTGGTTTTGCAACAGTATTTGGAACACCAATTTCAGGAGCTATTTTTGGAGTTGAAGTTTTAATTGTTGGAATTATTATGTATAACGTTTTACTTCCTTCTTTTATTGCAGGTTTTGCAGCATTTACAACTGCTAGATTTTTAGGAATGGATTATACATATTTTAATATGAGATTTTCACAATCTATTGATTTAGAAATAACCTTAATTTTAAAAGTTGTTCTTGCTGGTATATTTTTTGGACTTATATCTGATTTTTTTATTACTTTGTTAAAAAGAACAGAAAGTAATATTAAAAAAATTAAGATAAATGTATATTTAAAAGCTTTTATTGCAGGTTTAATAATTATTATATTAACAGAAATATTTGGTCAATCATATTTAGGTTTAGGACTTGATACTATAAATAATTCATTTTTCTCTGATAAAAGTTTATCAGAAGAAATCCCTTGGTATGCATTTATTCTAAAAACTATTTTTACAGCTTTAACCTTAGGTGCTGGAGGAAGCGGTGGAGTCTTAACACCTATATTTTTTGTAGGTGCTACATCAGGAAACTTTTTTGCAAGTATATGGGGAAGCGATTTTGCTTTTTTCTCTGCTATTGGATTTGTATCTGTATTAGCAGGAGCAGCAAATGCTCCAATTGCAGCAATTATTATGGCAGTTGAGCTTTTTGGTCTAGAAATAGCTCCTTATGCGGCTATATCTTGTGTAATATCTTTTTTAGTAACAGGACATAGAAGTGTATTTCCTTCTCAAATATTAAAAATGAAAAAGAGTGAATTCTTAAATGTAAAGATGGGTGAAGATATTAATCATACATCAATTGACATAAGTAATGAAAATAAAAAAAGATTTATAGAATTACAAAGAAAAATTTTATCTAGAACTAAAAGTAAAAGAAATTATAAATTAAAAGATAAAAAAGAAATACAAGAATTTAAAAAAGAAGAAAAAAAAGATAATAAGTAAAATTCTTTTTTACTTATACTTAACTTTACTGTATTAAAAAGATTATGATTATAAGAACTAATAAGAATACCCTCTATGAATATCAAGGATAATTGTTTATTTAAATTTAATCAGAGTAAAAGAAGATTTTAATTAAGTACAAAAGAAGAAAGCCTAAGCTTTTTCTTCTTTTGTAGCATATTTATCTACAATAACTGCACACACAGCATCACCTGTAATGTTTAATGCTGTTCTAATCATATCAAATATTCTATCAAGTGCAAATAATAAAGGTAAACCTTCAATTGGAATACCTGCTGCTAATAATACAGCTACTACTAAAAATGTAGGTCCTGGCACACCAGCTTGTCCTATTGATCCAATAGTTGATGTTAAAATAATTGCAATATATGAAGCTGTATTTAATTCAACATTAAATATTTGAGCAAAAAACATAGCTACTAAACCATAATAAATTGCATTTCCACTCATATTAATTGTAGCACCTAAAGGTAGTACAAATGAACAAGTAGATTTTGAAATTTTTAATTCTTCTTCACAAACTTCTAGCGTTACTGGAAGTGTTGCCATTGAAGAAGCTGTTGATAAAGCTACTGCTTGAGGTTTTTTCATTGCATACATAAATTCAATAACTGGCATTTTTGAAAATAATTTTAAACATAAAGGATAAAATACAAATCCAAAAAAGATAATTGCGAATACATAAACTACAAATAGTTTTGTAACTATAGTTAAAATATCAAAACCAAACGTTCCAATAGCATCAGCCATAAGACCAAATACACCTAAAGGTGCAATTTTCATTACAATATTAATCATCCAAATAAAAGCTTCAATTGTAGTATCTAAAATATTTACAATTACTTTTGATTTAGTTTTATCAACTTTTGATAAAGCAATACCAAAAAATAGACAAAAGAATAATACTTGAAGAATATTAGCATTTGTTAAACTTTGGAAAAAGTTAGTTGGAATAATACCAATAATAGTATCTAATATGCCTGGAACAGCACCTTTATCAGCATATTCATTAGAAAACATACCTTTAACGCTTGATAAATCAACACCAGAACCAGGTTGAAAAATCTCACCTAATACAATTGCCAATACAACTGCTATTGCAGATGTTAATAAAAAGAAAGCAAATGTAGTAAGACCAATTTTACCAGCAGCTGTTGAATTACCTAAATTCATTGTTCCTGAAATTACAGATACTGCAATTAAAGGAATAACTAACATTTTAACTAAATGTATAAAAATTGTACCCAATGGTGCAAACATTGAAGCATCTTCTTTCATAATAAAACCAACTATTGTTCCTATAACCATAGCGATTATAATTTGAGCTCCTATATTAGAAAAAAATGAACTTTTCTCTTTTTGCATACTCTCTCCTAAATTTTTTTGTGATTATATAAAAATATTATTAAAACTTAAATTAATAATCATTATTTTATATAATTATTATTTAGATATTTAATAAAATTAAAATATAAATTATTAAAACTAAAGCAAAAATCCAAAAAAAACACCAAATATTTGTGACTAAGACCTGTTTTATCCTTTACAATCTGGGATAATTAAAGGATAAAATAAACCATCAACTACCAAGATGTTAAAATATAAAATAGATTATAATATTATTATTTTTTCAATTGAAGGTAAAATATAAAACAATTGTTTTAGTAAAAAGAAAATGATATAACTATAGGTCTTGTTAAATAATCATATAAAGAAGTCCATTTAATATGCCCTACTCCATTAAAACATAAAACCTTGGTTTTTTTAAATATAAAGCAGATAAAAAGATAATTAAAAAAATATTAATCCTAAAGTAAAAATGTATTAAATATTCCAATTTTCGAATTGAAATTTTAATTATAGCTGTCCAAATAACAGATGAAACTCCAAATCCCATAATTGCTAAACCCCTAACTAAGTCTCTTTTATTTGGAAACTATTTTAATAAGTATTGATACAGGTGAGATATAAAAAATACCGCACGAGATTACATAAAAAACCCAAAAAGAAATATAATAAAGATTTTGATTCCATTAAAATTACAAGTAATGAACCTAAAAAAAGATTGTAAGTGAAAATGGAATTGTTACCTCTGTAAAAGACCAAGACATTTTACATATACAAAACCAATGCAAAGAGGAACTCCAATTGAGTAAAGTACCATTAACCATCTATTCTAATTCACCATATTAACTCATTAGATTAAAATGAAAAATATTGTAGAACAAACAAGCAGAATTTAGCTAATAAATTTAATGAGTTTATTAGCAGAATTTAACTATTATTGCATTCTCAAAATACTAAAGGTTTGATTTGATAAATATAAAAAATTTAAATAAATATTATGGAACAACAAAAGTTTTAAATAATATCTCTTTAACAATAAATAAAGGTGATATATTTGCGATTGTTGGACATAGTGGTGCCGGTAAATCAACATTATTAAGATGTATAAATGGATTAGAACAGTACCAAGAAGGTTCTTTGCAAGTAAATAATAATGAAGTTAAAACATTAAAAAAAGATAAACTTAATAATTTCAGAAAAAATATAGGAATGATATTTCAACATTTTTCATTATTAGAGCGAAAAACTGTTTTCCAAAATGTTTCATTACCAATGGAAATATGGAAATATTCAAAAGAAGAAATTAATACAAAAGTTCTTTCTTTATTAAAACTTGTTGGTTTAGAAGAAAAAAGAGATTCATTTCCTGGTGAATTAAGTGGTGGTCAAAAACAAAGAGTTGCAATTGCTAGAGCTTTAACACTTAATCCTGAGATAATATTATCTGATGAAGCAACATCAGCTCTTGATCCAAATACTACATCTTCAATATTAAATTTATTAAAGAAAATTAATAAAGAAATGAATATTACAATTATACTTGTAACACATGAAATGGAAGTAGTTAAACAAATTGCACAAAGATCTCTTTTGTTAGAACATGGAAATATTATTGGTTTAGATGTAACAGAAAATCTATTTTTAAAACCAGCTGATAAAATGAAAAAGTTTTTAGGAGAAATTGATATCGTTCCAAATTCTGGAATTAATATCAAAATTTATTTTCCAAAAGATAATACAAATCAATCTTTAATTACTAAAATGGCAAGAGAACTTGATATGGATTTTAATATTGTATGGGGAAAATTAGAAGAAATTAATACTCACATTATTGGTAATATGATTATTAACATTACTAATGAACAAAAAGAACGAGTTTGTTCTTATTTAAAAAATAAAAATATAATCTGGGAGGTTTTATAATGTTTGATATTTTATTAAAAGCTTTTGGAGAAACTATATATATGAGTCTTGTTGCTACATTTATTGCAGTAATAATTGGATTCTTTGCAGCAATATTATTAATAATAAGTGCAAAAGATGGTTTAGTTCCAAATAAAAAAGTATATACAGTTTTAGATTTTTTCATTAATACTTTAAGATCATTTCCATTTATTATTTTAATGATTATACTTTTTCCAATTACAAAAATAATTGCTGGTTCTAGTATTGGTACAACTGCTGCTATTGTTCCTTTAACAATTGGAGCGGCTCCTTTTATTGCAAGACTTATTGAAACAGCACTAAGAGAAGTAGATAAAGGTGTAATTGAAGCAGCAAAATCATTTGGTGCAACAAACTTACAAATTATATTCAAAATAATGTTAGTTGAAGCCTTACCTGGTATTATATCTGCAATTACATTAACTTTGATTACTGTAGTAGGGTTTTCTGCAATGGCTGGTGCTGTTGGAGGAGGAGGATTAGGTGATGTTGCAATCAAATATGGATATTATAGATTCCAAACAGATACTATGTTATACACAGTACTAATTTTAATTGCAATCGTCCAAGTTTTTCAAAGTTTTGGAGATTACTTATACAGAATTACCAAAAAATAAAAGGAGTTTATTTATGAAAAATATATTAAAAATTGTTTTAGCAATTTTCATCGCATTTGGCTTGACAGCTTGTGGAGATAAGAATGAAAATAAAGATGACAAACTAATCAAAGTTGGAGCTACACCAGTTCCTCATGCTGAGATTTTAGAAGTAGTGAAAAAATTAATGGCTAAAGACGGTTACACTTTAGAAATTGTTGAATTTACTGATTATGTTACACCAAACATTGCTGTTGAAGAGGGAGAGCTTGATGCTAACTTTTTCCAACATGTTCCATATATGAATGAGTTTAACAAAAACAAAAATACACATTTAATTAATACAGTTAATGTACATTTAGAGCCAATGGGAGTTTACTCTAGATCTATCAAAGACTTAAAAGAATTAAAAGATGGTGATACTATTGCAGTTCCTAATGATCCTACGAATGAAAGTAGAGCTTTAATCATTCTTGAAAAAGAAGGTTTAATTACTTTAAATGATGATGCTTTAAAAACTGTTCAAAGTATTCTAACTAATCCTAAAAATCTTCAAATTAAAGAGTTAGATGCTCCTCAATTACCAAGAGTTTTAGATGAAGTTGCAGCTGCTGTAATTAATACAAACTACGCATTAATTGCTGATCTTAATCCATTAAAAGATGCTATTGCCTTAGAGAGTAAAGATTCTCCATATGCAAATATTATTACTATTAAAGTTGGTAATGAAAATAAAGAAAGTATTAAAGCTTTAAATAAAGCTATAACTTCTCCAGAAGTTAAAGCATTTATTAGAGAAAAATATAAAGGTGCTATTTTAGAAGCATTCTAATAAAAGGAGTCATTGACTCCTTTTACTTTATTCAATAAAATTAATCCTCTTCTGCATCTTTTTAATCTTATAATATTTATACACTAACCAAAATGCAAATATAATTTCACAAAGTATCATAGGTATAATTAGAATGCTCTCAAGCCTAAATGTAAAACCTAAAAGACTAATAAAAAATGTTTTCAAAGTATGTATAATTACATAAGACAATCCTCCAAGTAATAATAATAAACTTATAATTTTTGGTGTAAAATTAGAATTAAATGAACTAATACTTAAAAAAATTAAATGT
>JABSON010000014.1 GCA_013215915.1 Campylobacteraceae bacterium
CTGAAGAATCAATCTTTTTTAAGCTTGTAAAATCAAAAATAATATCAAGTTTATTTTTGTTTTTACAAAATGTGCTTAATAAAGATATATTATTATTTAAGGTGTATTTTTCCCAAGTATTCTTGATTGATAAATTATTCATATTAAAAACTATTTACTATTTCTTTAACAATTTTATATACTTTAGTAATTGATTTGATTTCAACTTTTTCAGCATGAGAATGAGGATTGAAAATATTAGGCCCAATGGAAGCTATTTTTATAAGAGGAAATTTATCTTTAAAAATAGCACATTCTAATCCTGCATGAATTGCTTCTAGAGAAGCATTTTTATCATGTATTTTATATATATCTAATATTTTATTTGTAAATTCATTAATATCAGGTTTCCAAGCAGGGTACTTACCAGCCGTTTCAACTTCAAAACCGTAGTTTATTAACATTGTTTGAGTTTCTAGCTCTATTTCTTTTAATAAATCATTTTGCATAGATCTAGCAGAAAATTTAATTTCTATATGATCATGAGTAGTTTTGATAAGTGCTAAATTAATTGAAGTTAATACAACTCCTAAATCTTGGTCATATCCTCTAACTCCATTTGAAAATGAATATATAAAATCAATTATAGAATCTGAATATACATTAAGATTTTTACTTTTTGCATCGATTTTATTTATAATCATATTTTCATGAGTTTTTAAAGGAGATTTTTTAGATGCAACAATTGCTTTTACATTAACAGGTATTGAGTTTATTCTCTCACCTCCATTAATATCTAAAAGTTTTGCATTAGCTTGTTTAATTGATTTAGCTATTAATTTGATACCATTTGGGATGTTTTGGTGAATGTTAACACCAGAATGCCCACCTTGTAGTTTTGAAATACTTATTTCATAAAGATCTAAATTCTCATCATTAGGTATAATTTTAGAAGAAAAGTTCTTAGAAAAAATATCAACTCCTCCCGCACAACCAATACAAATTCCACCTTCTTCTTCAGAATCAAGGTTTAACATATAAGCTGAAATTAATTCTAATTTTAAATCATTAGCCCCAATAAGTCCAATCTCTTCATCTGCTGTAAATAAGTACTCACAGTCATAATCTTCGCTCATTAAACTTAACATATATGCGCATCCAATACCATTATCAGCACCTAAAGTAGAGTTCTTAGCTTGAAAATAACCATCAACTTCAATAAGTTCAGGTACAAGATTATCTACTAAACAAACAATATCATAATGAGATTGTAAACATAATTTACTTTTTGAATTATCTTTTTTACATAAAATATTATTTACGTCATCAATTAAAACTAAATAATTATATTCTTTTGCAAAGTTTTTAATATATTCTATAAAAGGTGAGTGGGTATTACTACATCTTGGAATTTTTGTTAGTTCTTTAAAAATTTCTATTACATCTCTCAAATATAGCCTTTATTAGATTATTTTTCAGAAGATTATATCTTAAAATTGATAAAGATAAGTTTTAAGAAAGAGGGGTGTAAAGAGAATAAAAACAAAGACCAAAAGGCCTTTATTTTTAATAATAATTATTTTTTATTGTAACAGATTTCGTCTCTTAAATCTTTATTTCTATAAGCTAAAACTATTGTAATAATTATAGCAGCAAGAGTATAATAAGTCCAAGTAGGAATTGGTAAAGGATCACCAGCAGCATATGAATGCATTCCTGATAAATAGAAGTTTACCCCTACATAAGTCATAATAATTGTTGAGAACGCAATCACAGAAGCTGCAGCTAGCGTAAATGGATTATTTAATGGTTTAATAAATCTTAAATGAATTACAATTGCATAAACTATAATTGATACATAAGTCCAAGTCTCTTTTGGATCCCATCCCCAGTATCTTCCCCAAGATTCATTTGCCCAAATTCCACCTAAGAAGTTTCCTATTGTAATAAGCGTAATTCCTAGAATTAAAGCTATTTCATTAATAGCAGAAATATGTTTAATGATTTCATCAAAATGTTTTCTCTCATTAGTTCTAAATACAAATAAAACTAATGCCATGAATGAAATAAATGCACTTAATCCAAAGAATCCATAAGATGAAGTTAAAATAGATACATGAATTGTTAACCAATAAGAGTTAAGAACAGGTACAAGGTTTGTAATTTGTGGATCAACACCTGTTAGGTGAGCTGTAAACATAAATATACCAGCCATTATAATTGCTGAACTTAAAGCAAGTAATGATTTCCTGAAAAATACTACTGCTGCAAACATTGATGACCAAGAAATATATAACATTGATTCATAAGTATTCGTCCAAGGTGCGTGACCTGCAACAATCCATCTTAAACCCATACCAAAAGTATGTAAAGCAAATAAAGATACAGCTATTACTGTAAATACTTTTGTTACTTTAATTGCATTAATTTTAGGATTAAATATTACAACAAAAGCAGTAAATAAAATTATTGTTCCAAAAATCATATAAGCAATTGTTAGTTTAAAGAAAATATCTAATTTATCTAAAAATATTTCTCTATCAATTGAAGATTCTGATAAAACAACACCAGCTCCAATTTTTTGCTGATATTGATCAATTAATAATAAATATTTATAAGATTCATCATATCTTTCATCAGCAAGATTTGAAATAAAACCATTAATTAGAGATTTTACAGCTTTTTGATTTTCACCTTTAAATAAATTAAAAGCATCTAAAGGAGCATACCATTTATGGTTCTCATCAGAAGAATTTTCTTGAGGAAACATATTAAACATATTTCCATTATAAACCATATAAGCAATGTTTAGTCTTTCATCAACCGCTATAATATCTTTTTCAAAAGTTCCTCTTAAATTAGGACTTTTCATACTTGCATCTTGAGTTTCTTTTTGTAAAAGATATTTTCCATCTTTAAACACATCTGCAAATGAGATATATTTACTTTTAACATCAACACCCAATAGTTTTTTTAATCTTGGAGTTTTGATTTTAATCATTTTTACAGTTCTCCAAATTTCAGGTCGTGACAACATACCTAAAACTACTTGATTGTAATTTAATGAAAAAAGACTATCTCGTCCTGATAATTTGTTAACAATTTCTTTATCTAAAGCTGCCATTGGTTTCATTCTACCAGCAGAACTTTGAGTAGATAATCTTGAAAACTTAGTAGCTACTTGAATTGAAGACTCTTTAAACTCTTTCATATAAGACTTAAGTGTTTCTTTTTGAGTTAGTTCTAAATTTGTAGAAGATGTAGCTGTTGGAGTTGCTGTAGTTTCAGCAGCTTGTAAATCAACAGATGTAAAAGTTAATAATAAAGCTAATAAAGAAAAAGCAATGTTTTTTGCATTAACATATTTTGTTAATTTTGTAAATCTTGATTTTTTATCAAATATATTCATCATAAATCCTAAACTTAATAAAAAATAACCTAAATAAGTAGGCCATTTTCCAGGGTCATTATTTACAGATAATACTGTACCTTTTTCATCTCTATCAAATGAGCTTTGGAAAAATAAGAAGTTACCTTCTTTTAAAGTATGATTCATAAAAATTCTATAATCGTAAGGCTTTTCATCTGTTTTTATAACTGTAACCTCTGAAGCATAAGAAGCAGGAGACATTGAACCTGGGTATCTTTCTAATTGGAAGTCATTTAAATGAATTGAAAATGGTAAAGTTAATTCTTTTGAACCATATACTAAAGTAACTAAAGTATCTCCAAAATCAAGAACTTTTTTAACACCTTTTATTCCTCTTTTACCTGGAAGTTTAGTTGTTTGTGTTTTACCATTAAGTGTAGCATCAACAGTTAAAATTGTCATATCAGCTTTACCTTTTTTGGCATACATAAAATCATTTAGTTTTACATTTAAAATTTTATCAGAAAATGAAATATCATGAGAAAAAGAGTTATTTCCAATTGCTGAAAATTCCATTTGATATTCTTTATAAAAAGTCTTATCTTTTTGTTTGATAGTAACTTGTAAATATGGATCTAACGAAATCATTTTATTTGTAGTTTCACCTTCTCTAATATGCATAATACCTTCGTATCCAACATATCTCGTAATACAGGCTCCAAGCATAATTATTGAGAATGAAGTATGAAGTATAAATCTACCCTTATGTTTCCACATTTTATACTTATAAATAATTCCAAATAAATTAGTTAAAGCTAAAACAAATACTATTTCATACCAAGTATTATTGTAAACCAAAACTCTTGCTGTAGATGTACCGTAGTCATTCTCAATAAATGTAGCAACACCAGCTCCTATTGCCAATAAAGACAATAAAATTAATGTTGTTTTAAATGAGAACATAATGTCTGTAAACTTTTTCACAGATTAGTCCTTTGTATAGTTAATTATAAAATTCTATATAAATTAAATTAATGAAGTATTAACTAAATTTTAATATTGTTACTATTATAGCAAAATCCAAAAATTATTTATATTGACTTGGAACAATTATTTGACGAATTTTATACTTTTTTGATAAATAACAGCTTATCTTATATTTATTTGATATAATTCCAAAATGGATATAGAAAAATTAAAAGAAAAAAAAGTTAATTGTTTAGAATGGAAAAATGTAAAACCATGGGTTACTCAATTAAATAAGTGTAGAGAAATTAATGTAGCAAATGCAAGAATTGATTTAGGTGATACTTTAAGTATTGGAAAAAGTGAAGATTTAAGTGAAGATGAACATAAAATTTTATTAGAAACTGCAAAAACTCTTATACCTTGGAGAAAAGGACCTTTTAATTTATTTGGTCTTGAAATTGATTCTGAGTGGCAAAGTAATATAAAATATAATCTAATTAGACCTCATTTTAATTTAAAAGATAAAGTTGTTGCTGATATTGGGTGTAATAACGGTTATTATATGTTTAAAATGTTAGAAGATAAACCTAAAAAAATGATAGGTTTTGATCCAGCTCCTTTAACTATGATACAGTTTGAATTTATTAATCATTTTTATAAAAGTGATATTGAATTTGAAATGTTAGGAATTGAACACTTAGAAGCATATAATCATAAGTTTGATTTTATTTTTATGTTAGGTGTTTTATATCATAGAGCTGATCCTGTAGGAACATTAAAATCACTTGCACGTGGATTGAATTCAGGTGGTGAAATTTTAATTGATACATTTATGATTGATGGAGAAGAAGATGTATGTTTAACTCCAAGAGATAGATATTCAAAAATACCAAATATTTATTTTATTCCAACAATTCCAGCATTAAAAAACTGGTTAAATAGAGCAGGGTTTACAGATATTGAAGTAATAGCAACAACTGTAACAAGCGCAGAAGAACAAAGAAAAACTTCTTGGTCTTTTGATCAAAGTTTAGAAGACTTTTTAGATCCTACTGACTCTTCTAAAACAATAGAAGGTTATCCAGCTCCAAAAAGAGTTTATATTAAAGCTAAAAAACTTAAATAAGTTTTTTAACTAAAATAAATCGATACTATCTTCAACACTTATTTCATCAAAGTGTTGAAGTTTACTTCTTCCTAAATTTTTAGCCTCATATAAAGCAATATCAGCATTTTTTATAGCATCATCTACAGAAGAAGACACTCTATACTCTTTTATACCAATACAAACTGTTTTTTGTAAAGTATATTTATTATGTACTAATACTTTTACTTTTGCAAAATCATCTATAATTTTTTGAGATATTTTACTTGCACTATCTTTATTATTATGATTAAGTAATGAAATTAAAAACTCATCACCTGTTAATCTTGCAACTAAATCATATTCACAAATATTACTATGAATAACTTTTGCTAATTCAATTAATACAATATCACCAATATCATAATCAAATTCATCGATTACAGCTTTAAAATGGTCGATTCCAACCATTAAAAAGAATATATTATTTTTATCGTGTTCTTTTAATGAAAGTAGTTTTTTAACATGTGTTGTTAAATATTGTCTATTATAAACATTAGTAACAGAATCAATACTTTGAGATTTAACAAAATTCCTTTTAAGAATTCCATTTTGTATAATTGCAGATATCTGAAAAAATGCAGATTGAATTATATTATTATCTCTTTGTAATATTTTATAATGTACTTTTGAATTAGTATTAAAAGATATAATTGCATTTAAATTAGTATGAGTATTAATAATAAAATAACTTGCCATTTCATCATCTAAATAAAATTCTTCACCTTTTGTAAAAATTAATTCCTTTGTATTTTTATCTATATCAAATAAAGAAAAGTTGATATTATCTACATTAAAGTTTTCTAAAAGCCAAGAATATATATCTTCGGCCATTTGTTCAATATTTGATGCATATTGTAATTGTTCACTTAATGCATAAATATTTTCTAAATCTTTAAAAGCTTTTTCGCTTGTTGCTGATTCTTTTATTAGCTCTAATATGTTTTTTTTCAAATTTTCTCCTAAAATAGATCAATACTTGATGATATACTATTTGTATATTCAAGTACTATTGATCTTCCTTTGTTATTTGCTTCGTGTAAAGCTACATCTAAATGTTTATATATATCTTCAATTGAATCTGCTACTTCAGGATATAAAGTTATTGATATACAAATACTTTTTTTAAGTATGATGTTTTTTTCTTTATTCAATATAAACTCAAAATTTGCAAACTCAGAAACAAGTTTATTAGCTACTAAATGAGCATTCTGTGAGTTGTGAATATTGGGTAAAACAATTAAAAACTCATCTCTTTCAAGTTTTATTACAATATCAGAGTTTCTTACATTTTTGAGTAATAATTTTGATAACGCAATTAAAAGTTTCTCTCCAGTTTCATAATTAAACTCATCAATTACGGCTTTATATCTATCAATCCCTATAAGTAAAAAAGCATAAGTAGATTTTTCTCTTTTTGCTAAAGGAAGCATTTTATCTAAGTGTTGCGTTAAATATTTTCTATTATATAAACCAGTTACATTATCAATTAATTTTAATTGTGAAATATTTTCATTTAAATAAATAGTATATAACTCTTTTGATAAAAAATAACTAAGTGTTTCTAAAGTTTTAAATAATTCAGCTGAAGTACTAGAACTACTTAAATTTTTATGATAAAAATCAAATGTAATATTAGCACTTTGATTAATAGTAAAATCAAACTTTGTAGACTTTTTTAGAAAATTATAATTATCTGATTTTAAATGAATAATGTAATTTTCACGTAGACTATCTTGAATTTTAATGCTTAAGTCTTTAATATCATAGTTTTTTAAGAATAATTCACAAATTGGCAAATAAGCTTCATTAAGCTTCTTTATTTGCTCAAGTTTTAAATTAGTTTTTTCTAGATTAGTTAAATCTTTACTATTAAGGTGTTTTATTTCTTTAAACATTTCTTGATACATAGTTTCCCTAGTTGATATAATTTATTTAGAATCATTATATAATAATTACTCTTACAGATAATTTAGCCATTGCTTTAGTGAGCCTAATTCATTATTTAGACTTGTTGACTCTCCATGTCCTGGGTAAATAATATAATTATTATTCCAAGATAAAACTTTTTTTAGACTATTTTTCATGTCTTGAACATTTGAATATGGAAAATCACAGCGTCCTATACTGTTTTTAAAAATAAAGTCACCTGAAAATAATGAATCATTAATTTGTATCATTGAACATCCTGGAGTATGACCAGGAAAATAATGAAACTTAATTTTAATATCATTTAATATAATTTCTTCATCTTCTTGAATTTCATAATCAGCTGTAGAATAGGGCATTCCTGTTCCAAAAGGATCAGCACTTAACATAAATACATCATTCTTTGGAGTATATAATTTAATATTATATCTTTTACATACTTCTTCATTTGACCAAACATGATCAAAATGTCCATGAGTATTTAATACTGCAATTGGATTAGTAACATTTTTCTCAATCCATTGAAGTGCATTTACACCTGGATCAATAATGATGTCGATATCATTAATTGTTGCAATATAACAATTTGTTTGATAATCACCCATTGCTTGTACTTTTATTTTCATTTACTTCCTTAAATATATAATTAAATGTATTATAACAATATGTGGGTAAAACTTGCTTTATATTCTATGTTTTTTATAATAAATATACTTAAATATTATAAATTAAAGAGTTTTTATGTAGATATCTTAAGCTTTATTGTTTTAGCATATAGAAAAGGATAAACATGTTAAATAAAATAAACAATGATATTTATGCTTTATCTGTTTATAAACAAAAAATTAATAATAAAAGTGCTTTTTATAATGAATTGAGTTTAAATATTAAAGATGAAAAAAGTTCTCACACAAATGAATTATCTTATGAAAATATAAAAGGAATTACTTTAGAAGAAATTGAAAAGAACTTTGTAGATGAAGATAATAAATCTATGGCTAAAAGTCTCAGACTTGCAACATTATTTTCAGAAGATGAAATTTTATCTCAGGCTTTGTTTAATACAGTTTTAGGACATCCCTTTGATATAGGTTTTTCTATTTTGTCTAATAGATATAGTGATAAAAATATATTTTTAAATTCTAATAATAAAGATAAATCTTTTACTTCTTTATTACATGATAGTTTATTAAGTAAAAATGAAAGTATTTCACAAGATAAGATAAATGAGATTTTAATAAAAACCCAAAGTATTAATTTTTTAGATCATTTATTATCTAATTCAAAAGATCAATATGGAAGATATAAAGATGATAAAGACAATGATTATGGTTTTTTATATAATGATTATGTATTACAATATGAAGAACTGCGCTCAAAATATAAAAATATTGAGAATATTAATAAAAATATAATATCTCAATTTTAATATAGTGCTTTCGCACTATATTTTATTTAAACCAGTTTTTAACTTTTCCAAACATTGAATCAAAGTTTTTTGTATGTGGTTTACTATCAATTCCAAAAGAGTCTTGAAGTTGTTCTAATAATTCTTTTTGCTCACTAGTTAAAGATTCTGGGTATTTAATTTTAATTTGAACAATTAAATCACCTTTTCCATAACCTTGAACAGATTTAACACCTTCACCTTTAAATGTGAATTGTTCTTTATCTTTAGTTCCTACAGGAATTGCTAATTCTAATTCACCTATTAAAGAAGGAATCGTAATACTTCCACCAAGTGCTACTTGTGTAAAGAAAATTGGAACTTCAATATAAATATCATCATCATGTCTCACAAAATGAGCATCTTCAGTTACAGAAATTTGTAAATATAAATCTCCTCTTGAACCATTTGGTGCAATATTTCCTTTATTTGAAACTCTAATTCTAATTCCATCACTAACACCTTCAGGAATATCTACTTCAAATGAGTCTTTATGTTCTTTAGATCCAGAACCTGAACATTTTTTACAAGTATGTGCTACTTGTTCACCTGAACCTTCACAATGAGGACAAGTTTGAGCAAAAGTCATAAAACCTTGACGTGCGTGAACTTGACCAGCACCTTGACATGTTTTACAAGTAGAAAGTTTAGCATCTTTAGCTCCCGTACCTTTACAAGGCTCACAAGCTGTTTTATAAGTAAATTTAATGTCTTTTTTAACACCAAATACTGCTTCATTAAAATCAAGATTAACTTCAACTGCAACATCAAGATTATATTTATATGTTTTACGCTCTCTTCTTTGAGATCTTCCACCTCCACCAAAAGCAGAACCAAACATATCTTCAAATACAGAACCTAAATCATCAAATCCTCCACCGAATCCTCCACCACCACGACTTTGACCATGACTCTCAACGCCTTCTTTACCATATCTATCGTATAAAGATCTTTTTTCTTCATTACTTAATACTTGGTAAGCTTCATTAATAGCTTTAAATGTTTCTTCAGCTTCATGATTTCCAGGATTTTTATCTGGATGGTATTTTTTAGCCATTGTTCTATAGGCTTTTTTAATAGTACTTTTATCAGCACTTTTACTAATTTCTAATAATTCGTAATAATCTTTGTTAATCAATTAGTAACTCCTAAATTTTTACACGATTTTATCTAAAAAAAGATAAAAATAAGATATAATTTTATATGAAGAAAAACTTAATTAAATTTTATGACCTAGTAGAAGCTTTTGAAGCTCTACCTACTATTGGAAAAAAATCAGCTCTTAGACTAGCTTATCATATAGTAAATCACGATAATTACCTTGGTATTAAACTTTCTCATTCTTTAGAAAATGCAATAAAAAATATTAAAAAATGTAAACTTTGTTCTTCTATGAGTGAACATGAAATTTGTGAAATATGTTTAGATGATTCAAGAAATAAGAATTTTTTATGTATTGTTCAAAGTGCAAAAGATATTTTTGTAATTGAAGAATCAAAACAGTTTTTAGGAAAATATTTTGTATTTGAAGAGTTAGACGAGCATACTTTAGAAATGTTATATGAATATGTGTCTATAAATGAAGTAAATGATATTTTATTTGCAATTACACCATCTTTATCAAATGATGCTTTTATTTTATACTTAGAAGATAAACTTCAAGATTATGATATTTGTTTTACCAAAATAGCTCAAGGAGTACCTACTGGTGTTTCTTTAGAAAACGTAGATATCCTTTCACTAGCAAAAGCAATTCAAAGCAAGGTAGTAGTTTAAAAACTACTCTTGCATTTTCCATTGTTTATATAAAGCTGTGTGTTCATCAATTTCTTCTCTTGTAGCTTTTCTTCTACAAGATAAATAACCTTTAGAACCATCAGAAGATTCAAATGGATAAACTGTTGCATAAACCCAATAGTATCCACCGTCTTTTGTGGAATTTTTAACATAACCATCCCAAATATCACCTCTTTGAACTGTTTGCCATAAGTCTTTAAAAGCAGCTCTAGGCATATCATTATGTCTTACTAAACTATGTGGTTTACCAATTAGTTCTTCAACTGTAAATCCTGCAATTGTACAAAAATCTTCATTTGCAAATTTCAATATTCCTCTTGCATCAGTTTCACTAACTAAGAATGAATAGTCATCTAATAATGTTTCTTGATTGTGTGCCATATTTTTCCTTAATTAAATTGTTTTGATGCTGCATCATTTACTAATGAATTAGCTAAGTAAGCAACTTCTTCTGATAAGGTTGTAACTTTATTAGATTCACTTGCATTTTCTTGAGTAACTTGATCTAGCATTGTTACTGCATCGTTAATTTGTTCAATTCCTGTCATTTGCTCTTTAGAAGATGAAGATACATCTCCAATAATATGAATTGTTTCTGAGATATGAGTATTTAATATTTCATATCCTTTTCTCATTTCATCAGAAATTCTTTTACCTTCATTTGCTTTAGAATTTGCATCTTCTACTAAATCTTTAATTTCTTTAGCAGCTTCAGCTGATCTAGATGCAAGGTTTCTTACTTCTTGAGCTACAACTGCAAATCCTTTTCCAGCTTCACCAGCAGTAGCTGCTTCAACAGCTGCATTAAGTGATAGAATATTTGTTTGGAAAGCAATTTGGTCAATAACATTAATAGATTCACTAATTGCAGTTACTTTATCATTAATTTCTTCCATTGATTTTGCAGTTCTTGTAGCTAAATCTTGTCCTTCTGTAACAGCACCCTTAAGTGTTTGTCCTAACTGTGCCATTTTTTGAGCATTCTCAGCATTATTTCTTGTTAAAGATGTAATTTCTTCTACAGCTGCCGCAGTTTCTTCTAAAGAAGCTGCTTGTTCATTTGCTTTTGCAGATAAATTATCCATTGAGGCTTTCATAATAGATGAGTTTTGCTCTAAAGATTCACCATTTTGAAGGTTGTTTTTTGCACCTTGACTTAATGTAGCGCCTAAAGTATTAATACTATTCATAACAGTTAACATTTTATCTTTAAGTTTTGAGCTAATCTCGATATCTGGTCTATAATCATCTTTAGAATATGCTAATAAAGTAAGTTCAAGTTGATCCATGTTTTCATGTAATGACAATATCATCTTATTCATATTATTAGCAAGTGTTCTAACCATTGGGTTTTGAGTTGTTGCATTAATTTTAACATCAAAAATACCTTGTTCCATTTTATCAGTTGCTAATACTACTTCACCAATAACCTTAATATCATCTCTTATTAATTTTTCACTCTTTTTAATAATAGTATTCCATTGCGAAAACATTAAATCAAGATTTTTGTTTCCTGTTTTTTCAATATAGTTAAATCTATTTTGTTTAAATTGTGTAAAATTTACAAATTGCTCAAAATAGTTATTAATAGTTTCTAAATCTTTTTTAGAAAAAGCACCGAACATATAAGCTCCTTAAGTTTTTGTTGTATATGTTAATGTAATTTACTTAAAATTAAACTTAAATTAATATACATTTTATAGATAAAATAAATAAATAATTATTTATGCTATTTAATAATTAAATTTTATCATATATAAAGGTTTTTGCTATTGTTTTAAATCAATTTTATTTAAAAAAGGTATAATTAGATATGAATAAAAGAATTATATGTCAAAAATGCAAATATTATTATATTACTTGGCAGACAAGTAAACCTCATGGCTGCAAAGCTTATGGTTTTACATCTGCAATATTACCTTCTCTTGTAGTTAAAAGATCAAGTGGAATAGATTGTTCTTTTTTTACTCCTAAATTTAAGGATAGTAATATAGATAATAATTCATCACACTATTAAAAAAAGATAAAATAAAAAGACGTACTTAATATTTAATTATGTATAATTAGAAAAATTTATACGTTTATACTTAGGAGAACAAATTGCTATACGAAGAATTAAAAGTGATAACAAAGTCTTTAGGTTTTGTAAATATTCAAGACTTTGCAAAATATGTAGGAAAAACATCATCAGATGTATTAGTATGGGAAGATAAAGATGATGTACCTTATACAATATCTTTAATCATTCATTTATTAAAAGGTGAAAAGAATTTTTCTATAGATCCACACTTAGATAATTTAGTAGAAGAGTGTTTACCACTAGCGAGTCTTTTAGAAGAATCATCTTCTTTCCCTCATAAATTAGAAGAAATGTTTTTATTGCAAAAACAATTAAATGATTCAACTAATGGACTTAATTGGGAACTTGGAGTAAATAAGTTTGGTAAAGAAATTAATTGGCTTAGATGTATCCATATGGAAGCTGCTGAATTAATTGATTCAACTCCTTGGAAACACTGGAAAAATATTGAAGCTAAATCTGATATGGATAATATTCATGTTGAATTAGTTGATATTTGGCATTTCTTAATGTCTTATATTTTACAAGAAACAAATGTTCCAAAAGCTGTATCTTTAGTTAATACTCATTGTATTTATGAATCAAATGAAGATGTAGATTATAAAGTTATGATTTCTGAAACAGAAAAACTATCTTATATTGCAATTGCAATTGAAACTGGTAACATGCCATCATTCTCAGGAATTGAAAGATTTATTGATCAATTTTTTAGAACTTGTAAAATTTCAGGTTTATCTTTTAATTGGTTACAAAAACTATATATTGGTAAAAACTGTTTAAATAAATTTAGACAAGATAATGGTTATAAAGAAGGTTCTTATATTAAAGTATGGAATGGTTCTGAAGATAACGTTATTATGGTTGAATTATTAAAAGATATTGAAAATGTAAACTTTGATGATTTATATAATAAATTAGGAAATGCTTACAAAGAATGTAAATAGTTTACAAAAAGATTAAAATTAATTTTAATCTTTTTATATATATTTAGATTCCCAAAGAAAAAACAATTTATTTGTTTTTTCTTTTTTGACCTGCGATTATAAATCTTAAAGCATTTAATTTAATAAAACCTTCTGCGTCTTTTTGATTATAAACTTCATCTTCTTCAAATGTTGAATGCTCTTCAGAGAATAAAGACATAATAGATTCTCTTCCTACAACAGTAACATTACCTTTATAAAGTTTTAATCTTACAGTACCTTCTACATGTTTTTGAGTTAGATCAATAGCTGCTTGCATCATTTCTCTCTCAGGTGAGAACCAAAAACCATTATAAATTAATTTTGCATATTTTGGCATTAATTCATCTTTTAAATGAGCCGCTTCTCTATCAAGTGTAATTGATTCAATAGCTCTATGCGCTTTTAACATAATAGTTCCACCTGGAGTTTCATAACAACCACGGGCTTTCATACCAACATATCTATTTTCAACAATATCAATTCTTCCAATTCCGTGAAGATTCCCAAAATCATTTAAAGTTTTTAATAAAGTAGCTGGTGATAAATCTTTTCCATTTACGGCATAAGGATCACCATTTTTATAAGAAATTGTAATATATTCAGCTTTATCAGGAGCTTTTTCAGGTGAGTTAGTCCATAACCACATAGATTCTTCTGGTTCGTCATTAGGATTTTCTAAAGCTAAACCTTCATAAGAAATATGTAAAAGATTAGCATCCATAGAATAAGGACTCACAGATGGATTACCATTTTCATCAAGATGTTTTTTATCAATATCAATTCCATGCTCAGCAGCATAGGCAAGAAGTTTTTCTCTTGAATTTAAATCCCATTCTCTCCACGGAGCAATAATAGTAATATCAGAGTTAAGACCTAAATAACCTAATTCAAATCTAACTTGATCATTTCCTTTTCCTGTTGCACCATGAGATACAGCATCAGCACCCATTTTTTCAGCAATTTCAATTTGTTTTTTTGAAATTAAAGGTCGCGCAATTGAAGTTCCTAATAAATATTCACCTTCATAAACTGTATTTGCTCTAAACATAGGAAATACATAATCTTTTACGAATTCTTCTTTAATATCTAATACAAAAATATTTTCTTCTTTAATCCCCATTGCTAAAGCTTTAATACGAGCTGGTTCAACTTCTTCACCTTGACCTAAGTCAGCTGTAAAAGTAATCACTTCTGCTTTATATTCATCTTGTAACCATTTTAAAATAATAGATGTATCTAATCCACCACTATAAGCTAGTACAACTTTCTTTACACTCTTTTTATTCATTCTCTCTCCGATTATTAATTAATAATTTAAATAATTTTAACAAAAGTTTGCTATAATCTTAATTATGAGAATAGATAAATTTTTAAACGCTGTAAATATTACAAAAAGACGTGCTGTTGCTGAAGATATGTTAGCCCATAAAGTAGTTTTTATAAATGGACTAGCTGTTAAAAAAGCCAAAGAAGTTAAAGTAGGGGATATGATAGAAATTAGATATCTTGAAAAAAGTGATAAATTTAAAGTATTGCAAATCCCTCTTACTAAATCAACTCCTAAATCAAAAATGCTTGAGTTTGTTGAGCAGATATAAAAAGGTTTAAATATGTTTAATAAAACAAAATTAAAATTTGATGATATTTTTGAAAATAGACTTCCAGTAGAAGAAGTTAGAGAGTATTTAATTGAACTGTATAAAAGAGGTGAAGATGCAGCAGAAATAGCTGGAGCTGCTTCTGCTATGAGAGATCATGTTATTCCTTTAGATGTGCCTTATGAGTTAAGAGCAAAACTAATTGATGTAGTTGGAACTGGGGGAGATAAATCAAATTCATTTAATGTATCTTCAACTGTTGCTATTTTACTGGCAGCTTGTGGATGCCATGTTGCAAAACATGGAAATAGATCAATTACAAGTAAGTCTGGTTCTGCAGATATGTTAGAATCTTTAGGTATTAATCTTAATTTAGAAACTTCAAAACAATTAATAATGCTAGAAGATGCTGGTTTTACGTTTATGTTTGCACAAAACCATCATCCGGCTATGAAGCATATTATGCCAATTAGAAAAAGCATAGTTCATAGAACTATTTTTAATATTTTAGGGCCCTTAGTTAATCCTGCAAATGTTACAAAACATCTAATTGGTGTATTTGATAAAAGTTTTATTAATAAAATGGCTGGTGCTTTAGATTTATTAGATGTTAAAAGATCTATGATTGTATCTTCTAGAGATAAATTAGATGAAATTTCAATTTCTGATATTACTTATGCTACAAGTATTTATAATGGAAAAATGGAAGATTTTATAATTGATCCTCAAGAATTAGGATTTAAATTACAATCAAAAGAAGAAATTATTGGTGGAGACTCTTTTTTTAATGCAAATATTACTAAAAATATTTTAGAAAATAAAGAAAAAGGCGCAAAACTTGATATTGTTTTATTAAACGCAGCAGCAGCTTTGCTTGTTGATGAAAAAGCAAGAGACCTAAAAGAAGGAATTGAAATAGCTAGAGATGCAATTTTATCTGGTCGTGCAAAAGATAAGTTAGAACAATTAATTAGAATTTCTAAGCTTTTATCTAAGGAATAAATTGAATAAAGTATTTGAATTAAAAGAAAATGAATTAAATATAATAATAGAAGAAATTAAAAAATTATCATCTGGTATAGTTTTATTAAGAGGTGATTTAGCTAGTGGAAAAACTACTTTAGTTAAAAATTATGTAAAATATATGGGTTATGATGATTTAGTTACTTCTCCAACATTTTCAATACAAAGTGTATATAACAATAATATTTTTCATTATGATGTTTATAATAAAACTTTAGAAGAATTTGTGGCTTTAGGATTATTAGAAGAATTTGAAAAAGAAGGTCTTCATTTTGTGGAATGGGGAGATGATAAACTTAAAAAGATTTTAGACTCTTATGGTTTTGAGAATATTTCTATTGATATAGAAAAATGTAAAAATAAAAGGCGATATATAATAAATGCATAATTTAAAAATTGAAAGTATTAAAAAAAGTATAGGAAAAACTGAAATTTTACATGGAATTTCTTTAGAAATAAATTCAGGTGAAATTGTAGGTTTATTAGGTCCTAATGGAGCTGGAAAAACTACTACTTTTTATACAGTATGTGGATTAGTAAAACCTACAAGTGGAAAAGTATTTTTTGATAATGTTGATATTACTCACTTGCCTTTACATAAAAGAGCTTTAAAAGGAATAGGTTATTTACCTCAAGAATCATCAATTTTTAAAGATTTATCGGTTGAAGACAATTTATTATTAGCGGCCGAAATTGTTACTTCAGATAAAAAGGAACAGTTAAAAAGAGTAGAAGATTTACTAGAAGTTTTTAATATTGAGCCAATTAGGCAAAGAAAAGGTATTTCTTTATCAGGTGGGGAGAGAAGAAGAACCGAAATAGCAAGAGCATTAGTTTCAAAACCAAAGTTTTTACTTTTAGATGAACCTTTTGCAGGTGTTGATCCAATTGCAGTAAAAGATATTCAAAGTATCATTCATCAATTAACATTGATTGGTATTGGTGTTTTAATAACTGATCATAATGTAAGAGAAACTTTACAAATTTGTGATAGAGCTTATGTTATGAAAAGTGGTTCACTTTTAGCACAAGGTACTGCAGAAGAAATCAAACAAAATAAAGATGTTAAAGAGCATTATTTAGGTGAGGGTTTTTCATTCTAATTAGACCTAAGTCTAATTAGTATCTTAAGAGAAGATTTTTAAAGCATTTTTTAAATCTTCTTCTGTATCAATTCCAAAAGATTTTGATTCCACTTCTACCATAGCTATCTTTTTTTCATGGAAAATAGCTCTTAATTGTTCAAGTTTTTCTATATGTTCAATAGGTGCATGTCCTAATTCACAAAACTCTTTTAAACTTTTAACAGTAAATCCATAAATTCCTAAGTGTCCATTATATGATGAATCTTCATAATGATCTCTATGATAAGGTATTTTTGATCTTGAGAAGTATGTTGCATTGTTTTTTGCATTTAATAAAACTTTTACATGGTTCGCATCATCTGCTAATTCTGAGCTTATTTTTTTATAACAAGAAACCATCATTATATCTTCATTTTTTGTTTCTTTAACTCTATCAATTACAGCTTGAACTACTTCTTTTTCAATAAATGGTTCGTCACCTTGAACATTAATTATAATATCATTTTCATCTAAATTTAATAGTTGTGCTGCTTCATTAATTCTATCAGTTCCACTTTGGTGTGATGATGATGTCATAATTGCATTAATTCCGTGTTTCTTTGCTAAATCAATTACTACTTGAGAATCTGTAGCTATTGTTACATCATCTAAAGATTCTACTTGTTTAGCTGTTCTAATTACCATAGGAAGTCCAAGTATATCTACTAATATTTTATTAGTGAATCTACTTGAATTTAGTCTAGCTGGTATTATTATCATTTTATTTCCTCTTTTATATATGTTTTATAGGTAGTTTTATTTTTACTTTTATTCCATTGTTTTCATTTGTAATTTTAATAGAACCTTTTAAATGCATTTGAATAATAATTTTACAATTATATAATCCTAATCCAACGCCATGTTTTTCCTCTTTTGTTGAGAAATAAGGATGAAATACTTTTTCAATTATTGAAGAATCAATTCCTCCTGCATTATCAGATATTTCAAAGCATATTTTATCATTTATTAAATATTCTTTTAATAAAATTTCTTTGTTTTTTACATTGTTTTTAATAAATGCTTCACTTGAATTAATAAGAAGGTTTAATAATATACGAATAAACTCTTTTTTATAAGTAAGAAATGTCAAATCTGATGATAAATCTAATTTAATATTTATATCTTTAAAAACTGTGCTATTTTTTATTTGTTCTAAAGAAATTGATATAAGTTCTTTTGCAGATGTTTTTTCTTCAAAAGATTTTAAAGATATTAAATCTTGAAAGTTTTCAATTGTTAAAGATAAATCATCTACTTTTTCTTTTATTAGTGTTAGTCTTTGTCTTATCTCAGAAGTTTCCATAGTATTTAATTCTAATTCATAATCCATAGTCTGAGCAGATAAAGAAATTGAGTTTAAAGGCTGTCTCCATTCGTGTGAAATCATTTGAATAGTTTCAGACATAATAGCTAGTTTTGATTGTTCAATTAAAATTTTAGATTTTAATTTATTTTCATTACTTGTATCAAAAAATAGTAAAGTATAACCTACAATATCACCATATTTATTTAACTGCATTTTTGATTGCGTTTGCACTGTAAACTTATTTTTGTCTTTTTTCTCAAATATAAATGCAGTCGAATATTCTTTATTTTCTTTTATTTTTTTCCATTTTTCATCAAAAGTAGATTTTTCTTCTTCATGTAAAACGATATCTAAAGGTTTTGAGATCAATTCTTCTTTATTATATGCAGATAAATATGCAAAAGCAGATGAACATTGAGTAATTATATGATTATCATTTAACTCCAAAGATAAAACATAAGAATCTATTATAAAATCTTTTGATAATTCTTTTGTTACATCAGTAGCATTTATAATATAAAAATCACTATTTGACATTTTTGTTAATATTATTTGTAAATATACTTCTTGTTTATCTTTTCTTAAACACAATAAAGTCAAGTGGTCTTTATAAGATTTTTCTTCATAGTTTTTTATTAATGAATTAAATAAATATGCTCCATTATTTTTAAGAATTGATGTAAAATCTAAACCTAATAATTCTTCTTTTTTATATCCTAAAATTGGCGAAAAAGCTTTGTTTACATAAATGAATGTACTGTTTTCATTAATAATTCCAATAGGGTCCCAAGAACTATCAATAATAGCTCTTAATTTCTCATTTGATTCTTTTAATTTACTCTCTGTGGTTGACATAATCTACCTTCTTTTTAAGTGACATTATTATATTATAAAAAATTATAAAAAGGATTAATATTGAAAAATATAACGGTAATTGATACATTTGGATTTTTATTTAGATCTTATTATGCACTTCCCCCATTAAAATCAAGTACTGGTTTTCCAACAGGTATGTTAACAGGATTTATGAACTTTGTTTTGAATTTAGGAAAAGATTTCCAAACAGATTATATTGTTTTTGCACTTGACTCAAAAGGGCCAACATTTAGAAATGATATTTATGATTTATACAAAGCAAATAGATCAGAAGTTCCAGAAGATTTATTAGTACAACTTCCAGTTGTAATTGAATGGATTGAAAAAATGGGATTTAAAACAGCTGCAAGAGTTGGTTTTGAAGCAGATGATATTATTGCATCAATTGCACATGATGCAGTTAAAAAAGGTTTACAAGTTAGAGTAGTTTCTCATGATAAAGATTTATACCAATTAATAAAAGATGAGGAAGTCTTCTTATTTGACCCTATTAAAAGAGTTACAGTAACAGAAGAAACATGTTTTGAAAAATATGGAGTTAGAGCTGACCAGTTTACTGATTATCAATCACTTCTTGGAGATTCTGCGGATAATGTTCCTGGAGTTAAAGGAGTAGGGGCTAAAACAGCTCAAGCTTTAATTGAACAGTTTGGTTCTTTAGATGATATTTATGCAAATATAGAAAAAATTGAAAAACCAAGATGGATTAAACTATTAACTGAGAGTAAAGAAATGGCTTATATCTCAAAAGAATTAGTAACACTTAAAACTGATTGCCATTTAATTGATGACTTAGAGAGTTTTAATTTACCTCACGAAAACCCAATTTTAAAGATTGAAAATATTTTAGTAGAATTTGGTTTAAATAATATTTTAAATAGAGTTTCTTCTATGGGACTAAATTATAAAACTAATCTTCCTAGCTCTCAAGCTACAATGTCTGTAGTACCACAAGTTAAAGAAAAAATTAAATTTGATAAAATATTATTAAATACTGACAAAACTTTATTTGAAGTTCTTGCGGGAATTCCTAAAAATTCTATTATTGCTTTTGATACAGAAACAACTCATTTAGATACAAGAAAAGCTAATATTGTTGGTTTTTCATTTTGTTACGATGATAAAAAAGCTTATTATGTCCCAATTAACCATTTTTACTTAGGTGTATTAGATCAAATAAGCGAAGATTCTGCTTTAAAAGCTATTAAACTTTTAAATGAACATAAATTAGTTTTACAAAACTTCAAATATGATTATGATGTTATAAAACATAATTTTTCTTATGAAATAAATTTATACTCAGATACTATGATTTTAGCATGGATGTTAGATCCAGGATCAAAAATAGGCCTTGATGCTTTAAGTAAAAAGTATTATGATCACGATATGATTGCTTTTAAAGATACAGTTAAAAAAGGTGAAGACTTTTCTAATGTAGATATTAATGATGCTTGTGCTTATGCTGCAGAAGATGCTTATGTTACATTCAAAGTATATGCAACACTTTTAAGAGAATTTCAAACTTGTTCAAAACTATTAGCTCATAGTATTAAACATGAGTTTTATTTTCCAAAAGTATTATCTGATATGGAAAATGAAGGTATTAAACTTGATGTTGAGTTCTTAGAAACTGTAAAAGTTAAAAACACGGCACATGTAAAATCTTTACATGTTAAAATTTGTGAATTAGCTGGAAAAGAATTTAATTTAAATTCTCCAAAACAACTAGGAGAAGTTTTATTTGAAGAATTAGGATTAAAAGCCACAAAAAAAACTAAAACTGGTTACAGTACAAATGAGGGTGTTTTAAACAAATTATTAGATGCACATGAAATTGTTCCAAAGATTTTAGAATATAGAGAAGCATTTAAATTACAATCAACTTATATTGAACCACTTTTACTTTTAGCTAAAGAAAATGAAGATAATAGAATTCATACTTCTTTTTTACAAACAGGTACAGCAACGGGAAGACTAAGTTCAAAAAACCCTAATTTACAAAATATTCCTGTTAGAAGTGAAGCTGGTAAACAAATAAGAGAAGCATTTATAGCTAAACCTGGATATAAATTAATTGCAATTGATTATTCTCAAATAGAATTAAGACTATTAGCTCATTTTTCTCAAGATAAAGCATTAGTAGCTGCGTTTAATTCAGGGCTTGATGTTCATACACAAACAGCTATAAGAATTTTTGGAGAAGAACAAGCTTCAGAGAAAAGAAATATTGCTAAATCTATTAACTTTGGTTTAATATATGGAATGGGTGCTAAAAAACTTGGAGAGACTGTAGGAATAACTTCAAAAGAAGCAAAAGTATACATAGAATCGTATTTTGAGGCCTTCTGTGGCGTTAAACCATACTTAGCTTCAATTGAAGATGATGCTATGGCTAATGGTTATGTAGAGACTTTACTTAAGAGAAAAAGATTATTTGATTTCTCTACTGTAGGTGGTATGCAAAAAGCTGCGTTCTTAAGAGAGTCAGTAAATACAGTTTTCCAAGGTTCAGCAGCAGATTTAATTAAATTATCTATGAACAAAATACATAAAAAATATTCATCTAATAATGATGTAAAAATGTTATTACAAATACATGATGAACTTATTTTTGAGATTAAAGATGAAATAATTGATGAAATAATAACAGATATTAAAAAAATTATGATAAATATACACACTTTAACAGTACCGCTAGAAGTGTCTGTATGTATCGGTAATAACTGGGGTGAGCTTAAATAAATATTATTTAATGTATAAAAAATTTATTTTTTAATAACAAATCTTTGACAAAAGAAATTATTTTTGTTATAATAATTTTAATATACTAAAGAGAAAGAGTAAATTATGTTAAAAACTGTAAAGAACATTAGAAAACTTAATAATGCAAAGTTATTAGTTATTAGTTCAGACAAAGAGATTAAAAAATCCTTTGAAAATGAACTAGATGAATATTTTAAAGAAATAATTATTCTTGCTAATGCAAAAGAAGCAATTGAACTAGCTGGGTCTAGTTCATTTGATGTTGTATTAGTAGATACGCAAATAGAAGAGTATTCTTTTGCTCAAACATGTAGTGAGTTAACTCAAGTTGCTCCTACATTACCAAAAATTGTTATTTCTTCAGAAGAAAGTAGTGATGATATTGTAACAGCTATTAATAATAGTGCATATACTTTTACTACTAAACCAGTAAGATTAAAAGATATTAAGTTAGCTGCTATTATGTGTTTAAATCAAACTAAACGTGGTGATAAGTATGACTTCCAACACGGTATTTATTTTGATGAATACAGAGATCAATTTTTTAAAGCTGGTGGATCATTAATTGATTTCACAAGATTAGAAAAATCATTCCTTAAATTACTTATTGTAAAAAAGGGTGATGTTATTGATTATGATATCATTAAAGAGGTTGTTTGGAAAGGTAAGAATATGTCAATTTATACAATGAGAAATATTGTTAATAAAATTAGACAAAAAACTTACTATGAAATAATTAGAAATCACTCAAATAAAGGTTATGTAATAGACGAAGTTAAAAATTAATTTTTAACTTTGTTTAAATAGGTATAATGGAAGAAGTTATAGTTACACGAGAAGAACTTATTAATATGTTCGATAATAAAATTATCATAGATACTGGTCACAACTGGTTAATGTACGATTATATTATCGAAATAATTGCTTTACATGAAGTTGAGCCTAAGTTCTTACAAGATATTACTAAAGCTAAATCTTATAAAATAATTACTAAAGGTAAAAATAATGTCACATTGCCCATTTTGTAATAAAAAAATTGCAATGAGCAAAGCTTTTTGTTCAAAACATTGTAAAGAAAACTATTTCCAATTAATTGCAATTCAAATTCCAAAGCTTTTCATAAAAAATATATTTATATTTTGTACTGCTGAGCAAAAAGATGCTAAAATTGAAGAATTCGCAAATAGACATGGATGGAGAATTGATTTAGTTAAAGATAAAATCAACAACCTTGCTGCTGAATATGGTTATGTTCATGATGATGAAATTTCTAACTATTTTATGGTTAGACTATATTATTTCTGTAATGAAAGTCAAAGAAAAGATGAAATTAAATTTTTTGCTAAAAGGCATAATTTAGATTTAAAAGAATTAGAATTGAAAATTGATAAGTTAGCTGAAAAAAGAGGGTATAAAAATAAAAATGAGAGTCTTACTGAAAAATATAAAAAAATGAGATCATAAGTCTAAATGTCTTATGATTATTTAGAATTTAAAGATACTCTATTAAGTAATTCTTCTATTTTGTATTTTAATTCTGAAGTTGATCATACTCTTAATAATAAACTTCAAGAGTTTTTTGAAAATACATATTTTGTAAAAAACTCTCTTGAAGCTATTAATTCTTATGAAAATAATAAAAATCACTTAAATCTTATATTATGTGAATTGAATCATGATGGTCTTAAATTCATGAAACATATTAGATCTATTGATACTAATATTCCAATAGTTTTATATACATCTTTTTCATCTATGGAATTGCTTGTATCTGCAATAAAACTTCAGATAACAGACTATAGTTTACAACCTATGCAATTAGGATCTACCCTTAAAATAATACTCAATATATTAAATAAAAATCATAATATTTCATTAATTCATCAACAAAATAATGAATTAGCGAATTACAAAAGAGCTATTGATTCTCATAATATGATTTCACGAACTGATTTAAATGGTCTTATTACAGAGGTAAATGATATGTTTTGTGAAGTTAGTGGTTTTTCTAGATCTGAACTTATAGGAAAAAGTCATAATATTATTAGACATACAAATAATTCAACTAGTTTTTATACTAATTTATGGAATACTATAAAAAGTGGAAAAATTTGGATATCTCAAATTAAATGTTTAGCTAAAGATTCTTCTGTATTTCATACTAAAGTTACTATTATTCCAATCTTGAATCTAAATAATGAAATAAAAGAATATATTTCAATACGTCATTTAATTAATGATGAGATTGAAGAAAAACAAAATCTCAAAAGAATTATATTAAAACAAAAGTCTATGTCTTTTAACGACAATTATGGCAATAAATTTAAAGTTAAAGAAGAAATAAACTTAGCAC
>JABSON010000140.1 GCA_013215915.1 Campylobacteraceae bacterium
TCTAATGAATGATTTTTCATTCCATCAATGATTTCTATCAGTTTTTCTTTAATTAATAACTTTGAATAGTTCTTTAAAATAAAATGCAACTGATATTCTAAAAGATTCAAATCTAAAATTTTGTCAGTTTTAGAATATTTATCTCTAAATGCATTAATTTTAACTAATGCAATTTCATATTTTTTTTCTTCTATTAAATCAAGTATCACAAACCCTAGTTTTGTACTTTTATAAGCTTTATATATCTTAAATATTTTTTTAAAAAACTTCAATTAATCTCCTATATTATCTAATGCATCTTTAACAAATTTCATAAAGATATTTTGCTCGTCGACTATTTTATCTATATTTTTTGCAAGCTTATTTACTTCCTCTGATTGTTTAACAGTATTTCTTTGTTCACTATGTGGTTTTAACCTAACTTCAGATAAATCATATTTTCTTTTTACTTCAATTAAATTCTTATCAATTATTTTAATACTTGGATCTTGAATTGTTTTATGAATTTTATTTGAAGTATTTATATCTTTTATACTATCAACTCTTTTATTTATATTGTCTGAAATTATCTTTTGTTCAGCTTTTATTTCTTGTTCAATCTGTTTAATAGATTTTGGTTTAGAAGTAGGAATAAAAACATCATTTACAATTGATTCATTCTTTTGTTTCAATACTTCTATTTGATTGCCACCACCTGGATATACTTTTCTATTATAGTTTTGTGCAGCCACTGTACTTTCTTGTAGTTGAGTGCCTTTTATAAATTTACCTTCTACTACATATGATATATCTTTTTTAAACTTAGGCGTAACAGCAAGATATTATCTAACTTGTTGCTCTGACAGTATTTTATCTTTCGTGAAGAAGTTTCCAACGTAATCTAATTTACCATCATCTAAAACTTGTTTATCACTAAGTGCAATATAAACTTTTTATTTTCCTGTTGCAGGATAAGATATTATTTTTTTATTTGGATCTTCTGGAGTATTTCTATCTTTATCAAGAGTAAGTAATAATTGATTACCTTTATTATCTCTTGCAATATTATCAAGCTTTTTATGTAATAAAGCCTTCTTTAATCCAGCCTTAGCAACAGCAGTTACACCAGTTAAAGCCATAACTCCTTCTGCTACTTTTTCACTAGCTAAATATCCTTGCACTCTGGAAGATGAATCATCTCCATAAAGTTCATTCATTCTTTGAGATGTTTTATCATCTGTAGTATTTTTAGCTAAACTCTCATTTGTATCAACTACATCTTCTCCAAATCCCCACATCCTTTTTAATAAAGATTTAGCTGCATCTTTTACATCTGCTAAAGCTTTTTTAGTTGTTTCAGGTAAGTTCTTTACTCCTTCATATACTTGTGCTGCTGTATCAACAACTCTATCTCCTAAATCAGATACATATTTCTTTTCTAAAGATTCTTTTGTAGTTTTTTGAGTATTTTCTTTTGTAAAGTTTTTTATCTTTGTAAAGTCAGAACCTGCTAAGTCTGCTATTAATGTATCACCATTTGTTGTTCCATTATTAAACTCTTGTTGATTATTAACTTTAAATAAGTCACCTTTATTTGTTAATGAATAATCTGTTGTAGTTGTTGAACTTTTTGATAAAAAACCACTTGAAGAAGATTTTGTTTGTTTATAGTTCTCATTTGCTACTGAAAGAATATTAATTGAATCTGCATTTACTATTAAATCATTTGAAGCATTTATTTTACTTCCTTCAATAGTTGCAGTACCTTTTGTATTAATTGTAAGATTTGTAGCATCTATATTTGAAGCTAAATGTGTTTTACTATTTGTTTTTATATAGTTTTTAGAAGTTCCTGCATTAAATGCTTTTTCATCTACAATTGTTGTGATTTTTAAACTATTAGCATTTAGTTCAACATTTTTACCTTTAAGATTTGCACCTTTTATTAGTATTTCTTTTTTTGCATTTAATTTTAATGAATTTGTTGATTCAATTCCTGCTGTATTACCTATTGTTGTTCGTACAATCTTATTATTTTCATTACCAAATTCTCTTTTTTTTGTGAATGTTTCATTTATTATAGAACCATTAGTTGATGTTAGGTTTATATTTCCACTTTTAATTATTCCAGAAGTATTTTTAATATCATTTTTTGCTTTTAGAATTAAAGAATTAGAAGAACTAATCTCACCAGAAATATTCTCAATTATATTAGTAGAATTTATTGCAAGATTATTTCCTGCATTAACTGTACCACTATTAGTAAAAGTATTTACATTTAGATCAATATAATTACCTGCTAATATTTGAGAACCACGAATTTTTATATTATTTACATTTGCAATATATACAGTTGGTACTAATACTATTGACCTTGAACAATCTTTTGCTCCATCCAAACTATATCATGAGTTAGAGCATTGATTTGAGAAGCTGATTATGAAATACCTGAAGCAAGGTTTAAATCTGTTTTTGCTTGGATACCCTTATCTAATAAATATTTAAATTGATCTGCATCACTTTTGATATTTGGATTTAAAAATCTTTTTCCAGTTTGTTTAAAAATACTATCTCTTATTAGTTTATTCTCATAAAAAGCATCACCTACTCTTTTTGTAGTGATATCTGCTGAAAAGTTTAAATGTTTCATCATATAATAACTTGAAATAAAGTTTGCTTTTAGAGTTTAAATAAGTATTACTATGAATTCTTAAATTTCAAGTTTTTTTAAGGTGGCATCTATCCCAGAATTTTGGTGATTTTACGGAATTTTTCAGGATTTAGAATCCCCAGATTTTGCCTTATCGTTATCGTCCACTTCGTCACCGAAACTTGTAACAAGAATTTGTAATTACCTTAATCATTTGGATATATATCTTGAAATTCATTTAATTCATCAAGCACTTTAATCAAATCTTTTTCTTCTACATCAGGATAACCAGTTTCGTCGTAAATATTTACAAGTTTTTCTGTTGTATAGATAGGATAATCATTTATTTCATAACCTGGAATTTTTGAATAATCAATTTTAATATCATTTATTTTACTTTTTATTAAATCATTATTCTTATTCAAAAATAAGTTAGATATAAATATTATATTATAGACAAACAATTTATTATATTCTACTACATTTATATCTTCTTCTTTCGTTTTTTCTATTGATTCAATTGTATTTTCAAATAAAGATAAACAAAGTAAAAAATTGTTTGTTAGAAAACAGATATTGAACTTTAATAAACAATAATCTTTTGAACTTGTCATTTTATGTGATAAGTTAATAACACTAATTAACATGTTTCCAGATTTTTCATATTCATTTATATTAATGAAATATTGTGCTTTCAATAATTTTTTTCCGATTATGTAAGATTTAATACTTATATATATTTTTTTAAACATTTATTCTCCTATTATGTTTTGGGTATTTTTTATAATTTTTTGTAACTTATCTACATCTCGTCCAGGACTTGATAGCCTATTTTCTTTTGCAAAAATTTTATCTTTTATTACTTTGTTTCTCAATCCTCTTGAAGGATCTGGAATCTCAATTATTTCTTTAGTTTTTACACGATTTTTTAAATTTGATATAACTTTTTGAGGAGTCTCTTTAATAAAGGTATTATTTTTATATATTTTCTTTTTTGAAAACATATTTTTAATTTCATTTTCTTCTTTTAATACTTTCTTAATTATTTTTTTAGAAGCTCTCTTTGTAAATTCTTTTACAACAAGAGGCATAGCCCCTACACCGTATAAAATAGAAGCAGCTTCTAAATAATTTAAAGTGTTTGTACCTATATTTGTTAATCTTTTGTTTGTAAAGTTTTGTTTATCTTCTTCACTAACTCCAACCATATTTTGCGCTTTTTGAGCTGCAATATCTTTTGTAGCTACTCCATATCCTCCTGGCTCACTTACATCTTTATAAATTGCCAAAAGATTAGGTGCTTTATCTCGTTCAATAACTGCTTCGTTATAAGGTAAGTTATCACCCTTCTTCTTATCCAAACCATCAAACTCAATATTATTAGCAGAAACAGTACTCGTATTATTAAACACAGAATTAGTTTTTGTAACTCTAGGTGCTTTATAAGTATTTATTTCATTTGAGATTGAACCTTGATTTGTGATATCTAAAGCAAAGTTAGTATATTTAACTACATTATCACCTTTATGTTGAGAATATTTTGCTCTTTCATCTCTATATTCTTTTGATTAATTAAACTTTTAACCTTCGTTAGAATCAATTGAAGGGGTAACATGAATTCCACTTTGACAACTTCAACTTTTACCTTAATATTTTAAAAATAAATCTATACGCTATAAAAATAAACATTCCTATTACTAATACAAATTGTAAATTCTTTAAGTTATTATGCAAAATAACATTTATAATCAGCCAAATTACGAAAAATGAGCAGAGTAAATAAAATAATTTATTTGGTTTTTTCTTTTTAAAGAAAAAATTAAAAAAATCATTCAATATCCATGGAAAAACTCCAAAAATTACTACTAATGCTACGTACTCAAGTATTCCTTTTTCCAAACCGCTAAAATAGATTAACCCAAGTGGTGTAATAATAAATAAAATTACATTTTGCCAAACATTTTCTATATTTTTATAATAATATTGTAGAAATTTATTAATTTTATTTTTCATTTGATTCTTCTATTTTATCATAATAATCTACAGCTTTATTAACCATTGCACTAGCAATTCCAGTAGATGTTGATGTAGTTCGAAGAACACTAGTTGTTATTTTTTTATTTTTAGCATCTTTAACTTCATTTAATATATTTATCCTTGTTTGTGTTGAACCTTTATTTATTTTTCTTTGTTGTCTGTCTAAAAACATATCTACAACTTTCATATTTTTTGAGTTTTCTATTTTTGTTTTTGTAAGTTGACTTATCTTATTGCCACCTTGCCCGACAGCAACGTCAATCAAAATATTTCTGACTTCAACATTGCCAGTTTTAAGATGCTGACTTGTAGCACTAACTACAGAATCTACACCTTTTCCATATACAATTTTTCCAGCTGTTGAAATCTTCTTTCCACTATTAACAATATTTATCAAAGTATTACCAGTCATTCCCATACCAACTGAAACAGCAGTATCTCTTACATTATAATCTTTTGTTGGGTCAAATGCCATTTCAATTCCTTGAACAGTCGCATCAATACTTCCACTTATTCCTCCAGTAATTAAACTACCTTTAGCTAAAGTTTTAATTCCAAAGGTAGATAATAATTTAATACCTAATGCTCCTGGAATTAAATAAGAAGCATCTGTTGGACCTTGTTTTATTTCACTCTTTTCATCTTCTGGTGCGTTTAAATAATTAGCTAAAGCAATAACAGCTAATGGAACTAAAGGAGCAAAGTTATCACCCTTACTCTTATCCAAACCTTTAAATTCACTATTATTATCTGCAAGATTAAATACAGAATTAACAGAAGTAGTTTGATTATGTGTGTTTGTTTTTGATAGTGATTTATTATGATAAGTATTCATTATAAAACTTATATCTCCTACTGTATCATTTGATATTGAATCTTGGTAATTATTATGTTGAACTCTATTAGTTGTAATATCAATTCCTTTTTTTATTTGCATAGCGCCTGCAAACTCTTGTCCTAAAGCTGCAATTGTCTCTTTTGTTGAGTGTTGATTTTTATCATTTGAATACATATTATCATTTTCAGTTGAAATAAATCCTTTAATATCTTTTTTTTCTTGTCCTTTTTCATCTGTAGAAATTACTTTTACTTCTTTTCCTAAAGAGTAGCCTAGCTTTTTTTCTAATGCAAATTTAAATTCATTTGCATATTTTTGTTTCTCTTCTAAAGGTAAATCTTTATTTACTAGTTTCATTGCAAGTTCAGGATTATTTGCTAATACTTCTTTATATGCATTATATTGTTTTACACTTTGATTCGTTTGAGAAAAGAACTCAGTAATTCCAACATCTTTTAAAGTAACAATTTTTACTATCGTATCACTTATTTTTGAAGATATTTTCAAGTCTTCTTTAATCTTATTTTGCCCTTCTTCAGTTAATAATCTTGTATCAACAACTAACTTAACACCTTTTGTTTGATCTACTTTATAAAGCTCTTTTTTTGTATTATTTACATCTCTATTTAATCTTTCATCTATTTGTTTATCTTTACCTGTAAGAGTAATATTTCCATTTCCTAAAGTTGCTAAGGTTTTTGTTTTTTCTATATTTAAACCTGCTTTATAATCTAAACTTAATGTTTGTCCTATTCCTATATCAGTTGAAGATGATTTTTCATATTTGATATTTGACAGATCTTTATATGTAATTGTTTTAGTTTCTAAATTTAGACTATTATTATCTATTAAATTACCATTTGAATCTATTGTTCCAGAAGCTAGAACTGATCCTTCTAGGTGTGTATTTCCTTTTACTTTTATATCTGATTCATTTGTTACAAAAGTTGATGTTAATACTATTTTATTTGTACTTTTAGAAACAGATATTCCGCCATTTGCTCCACTTAGTCCAGATTCTCCTGCACTTATTCCTATGGAATTAGAAGAAGATGTTGTTTTATTTATATCTCTTAGAGATATAATATTTAAATCTCCTTTTATATTTAAGTCATTATTTAAATTTAAATTATTCCCTACATTAAATTATGCAATTAGAGTTCCAGAAATCATCGTTCTTTTTTTATATTAAATATCTTTGAGTTCATCAGGATATTTTTTATAATAGTCTTCGATTTCAATTGTTTCTATATTACATTTGGGACAAATACCTTTTTTTAGTTCTATATAGTTGTAACATTTTTTACATTTTTTACATTTTGAGAATTTTTCATCTATTTCTTTTGGGTTATATCTTATAAATAAATAAGATATGTAAAAGAGTAATAAAGAAAGAGGAACAAATAGATAGTTATTTGAAAAAGAGTAATCACTCCATTGTCCACTAAAATCTTGTAATAATAGAACTTTTAACCCCAAAAACAACAATAATATCCCTATTAATTTATTTATCATTATTTTCTTTCTCAAATAAATTTTTTATTTTTTCAGGAATACTCTTAATTAATTTAACACCATTTTCAATATCTGCTTTTGTACTTTCTAAATAAACAGTAGTAGCTGTTGCCGCCCAGCCAAGAGTACCGGTTTTATTAGAAATGGTAATTCCTGGGATAGCACTATTAATAAAGTCATCAGTATTACTTCTAACTTTTGATGAATTAGTTAAATATTTATTCGTAGCATTAGGAGCAATTTTATTAAACTGATTCATAGTTCCAAAAGTAACATTATCATAAGTGCTAGTTACAGAATTTTTAATATCAAACACAGTATCTTTATTATGTTTAAGTCCACTAAAGACAGAAGGTTTTACAGTAGAGTTAATAAATATAGAAGTCTGTCTTCCTGCAGCATCATAAGTAGCTATTCCTTTATTTAGAATAGTTTTACTAGAATTAAATACACTTGGAGCAACTTTTCCTATTTTAAGAAATGCTCCCGCTCCAATAATATCTGGGTTTATTGCATCTTGAATATTTGGTACATAGCTATAGTCATCTTCTTTATCTTGTGATTGTGTCATTAATGGTACTTTAGAATTATCTATTCCATCCATATATGTTAGTCCAAGTGATTCTTTCATTATAAACCCTTGTGTTTGTATTAATTCATTTTTAGTCATTATTGTATTGGTTTTAGTTTTATTAATTATTTTATTTATCATTATATTATCTTGTGTATC
>JABSON010000141.1 GCA_013215915.1 Campylobacteraceae bacterium
AATGAAATTAATAAACCAACAAGCGATACACCTGATATATTGAAAAAACTATCAAAATTATACAACTACAATTTTTCTAATACTATAATACCATTTTATAAATATAATTTACAATTTCGTAAATGTATAAAGAAAGGTTGTTTTAAAAACTTAAAAGATAAAGAAAAGAAGATAAAAGAATTAAATTCTAAATTTCCAAAAGATGAAGTATTGGTTTATGTTGATTTCTTTGAAGATATTGATACTATAGTTAAAATTATTAAACGAGAAAATAATACCAAAAAACGTAAAGAAGAAAATAAAAAAACTAAAGAGAAAGAAAAAAAAGAACAAGCAAAACAAAAGATTTTTGACTCATTAAATCAAATGTCAAAAAAAATGGGATTTAAAGGCTATCAATCAGGAATATCAGATTTATTATACAGATTAAAAAATGGTTTTACAGAAATTGAATTAGAAAAAGATTATCTTTGGGGAGTAACTCCAGCTGAT
This sequence comes from Campylobacteraceae bacterium, assembly GCA_013215915.1. GTDB lineage: Bacteria > Campylobacterota > Campylobacteria > Campylobacterales > Arcobacteraceae > NORP36. The sequence goes on from JABSON010000141.1 coordinate 493, forward strand.
ACATTTGTAGTTGATGGTATTGTTGGTAAATATGTTATTTATACAAAAGGAAATCAATACGATTTAAAAATTGGAATTCTAAAAGACAAAAATAAGTTTTATCAAAAATATTCATATATAGACATAGACTTATATTATAAACTTCATGGTATTCGAGAATTTAAAACTGTATTAGGTGTAACACAACAAATATTAATATTTAAAGTGGTAGTAAGATAGCAAATGCTAACAAATCAGACAGACTGTGAATTTAGTCCCAAATAAAGCAATTTCACAGTCAATTTTAAGATTATTTTATAAAAATATCAACTTTTTACAAGAATTCTGAAAATAAAAAAAGATTTTCAAAAATATGATATATAAACTCCAAACAGCAAGATATATTCTTCTATATCTTGTCTGATTTTTGTTAAATCTTTGTTTTTAATGGCTAAACACAGTTTTTTGAACAGAATTATCCCTATAAGATTTAAAAGTCTTCTAAAATTATAGGCAAACATAATTAAAGAATTTTCTCCTAGAACTTTTACTTTTGTTCTGACTAAAAAATGATCCCAGCCTAAAGTTCTTTTTATTGTTCCAAATGGATGTTCAACTATTGATCCTACATAAATCTATTTAGTAGATTTATTGCACAAACGCTTGTTGAGCTAGTCTTTTTTTAACAATATCTCTTGCTTTTTTAGTTTTCATTTTTGCTGTATAAACATCTATGATTGATTCAAATTCCCATCTATACATTTGTTTTATCAGTAATACAAGATGATTTTAAAGGGCAAGCTTTACAAAGTAGACTTGATAATCTATATACATCTAATCTTCTATTATGTCTTTTATATTTTGTACCAGAATTACTTATGATTTGATTATTAGGACAGATATAACAATCATCTTTATGATTGTAAGTAAATTGATTTTTAGAGAACTTAGCATTTTTTATTTTCTTTGTAGTTCCAGTATTTAGTAATGGTACTACTGTTTCAATTCCAGCGTCAACACATCTTTTAATAATATTGAGAACTCTTTGAAGATTTGTTGTAAGGCTTTTGGATTATTTTTTCTAAAGTTTGCAATAGTTTTATAACTAGGAGTTAAACCTTGAGTTAGCCACAGTAACTCACTATTTCTTTTTATTTCAGTTTCTAATTTTCTACTGCTTCTTATTTTATTTAAATACCCATAAATATAAATTTTTAATAATAGTTTTGGATGAAAAGCTGCTTGTCCATCTGTTATAAGACTTCTTTTAGTTTTAATGTTTAAATCAGATATATTTAATATCTCGACATAAGAATCTACTGCTCTAACCATATTATTAGAATCAACTAATTCATCTAATGACGATGGAAATATTAATTGTTGTTTATATATACCCATAATAAGCCTTTTATAGATAAGTATTATACCATTTTAGTGGTTTTAAGATGCTTCTTTTTAGTATGTTTATTGTAGAATATTTCAATTAATTGAGATTGAGTTCTTTCACAGTCTCCTAGTAGGAGAACAAGATACCCAAGCTATTTTTTAAGTAATTATGCTTATGATTTTAATTAAAGGTAGAAGTAAGATTAAACTTTTATGAAGGCTATCGTGTCCCTCAAGACTGCAGTTATGTACCATCAAAGTATGGCTTAAAAATTAAAATATAAGGAAGTAGAAATGGAAGTAGGTGTATTTGATAGAACAAAGACCACAGATAAACTAATAAGTGGCTCAACTTATAACTTAATTATCGGTTTAACATTAATTTGGGGCTTTGCAGTTAATTGGTGGATGGTATTAAACATTCCAATTGAGTCTATTAGTACTATTGGTCCAATTTTCTTTTTCATTGGTTATTTCGCATCCTGCTTTTTTGGGATTTATCTATTTAGTAAATCTGATAACCCAGTAGTCAGTTTCATTGGTTATAACTTTGTGGTTGTTCCATTTGGATTAATTATTAATTTAATTGTAAGCCAATATAATCCAGATATTGTATTAGAAGCGATAAGAGTTACAGGTATGGTAACTTTCATCATGATGCTTCTGGGGTCAATGTATCCTGCATTTTTCAATAAAATAGCAGGAGGTCTTACAATAGCTTTGATATGTGTAATCGTGGTCGAGCTAATTGAAATATTTATATTTAATACTCATCATGGAATCTTAGATTGGATCATAGCAGTTATTTTCTGTGGTTATATCGGCTATGACTGGGCTAGAGCTAACGCTATACCTAAAACATATGATAACGCAGTGGATAGTGCTGCGGCCTTGTATATGGATATTATTAATTTATTTTTACGCATACTCAGAATTCTTGGTAGGAAATAGCACATAACAAGCAACTCAAGTGGGACTTTTAACAGTTGCTTAGTTTCACTTCGGTTCACATTTAAGACTAGATATTAAAAGCCCCTTAGTTGGTCGTTGTATCTAATTAATATTAGAATTTTATGGTGGTTAGTTGGAGAAATTAGGACTGCGAAAACTAGAGCAGCTATGGGAACAGGATTAGGTACTATGATGATTATGAAAATATGAGTTATAGGAGATATTATTTTAGGTTTTTTTGTATTATTTACTAGACCTAAATCATAAGGAGTTATGAAAATGAAAAAAATATTAATATTAATTTGTATCAGTATAGTTTTATTAAATGCTAATGGTTTTATACATCCATTAGATTTTAAAGGTTCAAAAGTAGAAAAAGAAAAAGTAATGAATTTTATAGTAAAACAAGTAAAAGAAACTTACAGTAAAATTGGAATGGGAGATCCATCAACTTTAAGAATGATGGAAAAACAAGAATTATCGTCATTTAAACAATTAACTAAAGTTCAAAATAGACAATTATTAGATTCAGTGATAACACAATACTGTAATATTGGTATGTGTAATTATAATACAATTCTAATGATGTATAATGAACAAAATAAAGCATCAAAAGAAAAATTAAACTGGTAGATAATACGAGATACAACAAATCATTGGAAGAAGAACGAGGATACACTGCATAAATATTGAGCTTTTAAGTGTCTCATAAAGATATTTAAAAGTTCAAATAGTCAAGCCGTTAAATCGCCATCGTCCTTCAATTTAGCCCTTAGCTTTTAAAGGAGTGTTAGTGAATATTATCTATGACAAAATCGGAAAAGGTTACGATACAACAAGAAAAGCAGATCCTTATATTTTATCTCAGCTTAATCGATTTCTTGAAATAAAAGAAAATAAGAACTATTTGGACGTAGCCTGCGGAACTGGAAATTACACTTCAGAAATGGCTAGAATTGGTGGTAATTGGAGTGCTTTTGATCAATCTGAAACTATGATTTCAGAGGCTAAACAAAAATCTAATGTAGTGAAATGGTCAAAGCATAACGTTGAAAACACTAACTTTAAATCAAATTATTTCGATGGTGCTATTTGTTCTTTAGCTATTCATCATTTCCCTAATTTATCAAAAGCATTTAATGAAATATCGAGAGTATTAAAGCCATCTTCACGTATGATTTTATTCACAGCTACACCAGAACAAATGTATGGATATTGGTTAAATGAATATTTTCCAAACATGATGAAAACATCATGCGAACAGATGCCAACATTAACAACGATAGAAAATGCTATGAATATTCATGGCTTAACTATTGAATCTACACATCCATTCTTTATTACAGAGCAAATGCAAGATTTCTTTTTATATAGTGGTAAACAACGACCTGATATTTACCTTGAAAAACAAGTAAGAGATGGTATTTCATCTTTTAGAAATTTTTGTTCAAAAAAAGAGCTTAATGTAGGTTTATCTAAATTGCAAAGTGATATTGAAACTGCTGCGATAAATGATGTAATTCAAAAATATAAAAATGATATTGGTGACTATTTATTTATAGTTATATCAAAAAAATAACAAAGCATTCAAACGTATAAATAAGAAAGCGTTAGAGATGAAGTGTCCCCCCTATTTCTTATATTAATTTCATTCATTCTTCAGTGCAAAAGTTTATTAATTTAATTTTTAATGTTATAATGCACCTATACCTCACTACGCAAAGGAAATAATATATAACAATAGATCAAGAGTTATATGAACAAGCAAGGTCATTTTCTTTCATTAAAAAAATAAATTTCACAAATCATTAAAAAAATTTAAATTAATACCTTTCTAAAACTCTAAAACAAAAGAACAATATAAACTAATATTAGAAGCAGACGATGAAAAATAAATTTTAAAAAATGAAGAATTTACTTTAAATCATAATTTCAAAAGTAAATTTAATTTATGAGAATAACTTATTCTAAAACTTTTGAAAAGAAATTCCCCAAATATGATATAAAACTTCAAGAAAAAATATTTAACTTAATTCAAAATCTTCCAAATATAGATATTAAAAGATCAACCGTAAATCATGTTCCTCCACTTTTAGAATAATAGTATCAGAATATTATTTCGTATGAAAGAAGAAGAAATACAAATATTAAAAGTTGATAATAGAGGTGATATTTACTAATAGTTAAACCCTCAAACAAGTACTGTGAGCGAAATAATCTAGAAATTTGTTTTAAAGTATTTTAAATAATTTATATATAAATTAATTAAAAGTTGCAAGAGCTAGAATCTTCCTCAATCAAACGTTAACTATTAACAACCAGGAGAATTATTTTTGAAATATAGAGAGAGTCACATTGATAGGAACCTAAGAAAATGGTTTATTAATGACAATGAGCATTGTTTATTACGATCAATTTCATTAACAAAAGGAAATATCAGAAGTCTAACACCATTTGAAATTTCATTAAATTACCCAATTACTGCAATTGCAGGCAAAAATGGTTCTGGAAAATCTACAATACTTGCACTTGCATGTTGCGCTTTTCATAATAATAAAGAAGGTTTTAAATTACCTCATAGAAAATCAACATATTACACATTTGCAGATTTTTTTGTTCAACATACTGATGATGTTCCTTATGAAGGAATAGAAATTATTTATTCAATTGCTCATAATAATTGGAAAAAATCAAAAATAATACCTAATGGAACAGGTGTTTCATCGCAAAAAAGAGTAAAAAAAAAAGGTGGAAAATGGACTGATTATTCTCGTAGAGTATTAAGAGATGTTGTTTTTCTGGGTATTGAAAGAATTGTACCTCATAGTGAAAAAAGTCAATCAAAAAGTTACTCAAAGTCATTTCATTATTTAGGTGAAAAAGGTTGGGAAAATGATGTAAAGGATACAGTTGGTAAAATTTTAGGAAAAAAATATGATACATTTCGATATGTAACTCATTCTAAATATAGATTACCTTTAGTAGTTTCTAATGGAAAAAAATACTCTGGTTTTCACATGGGTGCGGGAGAAAATGCACTTTTTGAGCTTTTTTCAATACTATATTCAGTTGAGGAAGGAGCACTTGTTGTAATTGATGAAATAGAACTTGGTTTACATTCTGAAGCTCAAAAGAAATTGATTACAAATTTAAAAATACTTTGTAAAAAAAGAAAAATTCAAATTATATGTACAACTCATTCTAAAGATATATTTAATCAGTTACCAGATGATGCTAGAATATTTATTGAGAAAATTAATGAGTTATCAATTGTAAATGATTCAATATCACCTGAATTTGCATTCTCAAAATTAAGTGCAGAAAATTCTTTTGAAATGTGTGTACTAGTTGAAGACATTGTTGCAAAAACACTGCTAACATCAATTTTACCAAGTTCTATTAGGTCTAGAATTAGTATTGAAATTATTGGTTCTGCATCTGCTTTAATTAGACAACTTTCATCAAATTATATTCGTGAAAAAAAAGAAAATATTATTATTATATTTGATGGGGATCAAGTTTCAAAAGAAAATAAGAATTTATTACACGGTTATAAAATGACAGAATCAACAGATAATGAAGAAGATATAAAAAATTGGATGAAACAAAATATTGAATATTTACCAGGTAGCACTTGGCCAGAATCTTGGATAGTTCAAAAATGTTTTGAATCTATTAATTATTTGGCTCCATTATTAGGTGTCAATGAAGATGAATTAAATGATATTATTGAACAGGGACTAGAAGCTGGCAAGCATAATGAATTTAATGAAATTGGTAAAGCTATTGGACTTGGTACTCAAGATGTGCTAACTAAATTCTGTATTGCAATTAATCATTGTCATTCATCTTACTTTGATGAACTAATTAAATCAATTCAAGAGCGATTGAATCGTTAAGAAGACCTCTCCAAGAACGAAGAGAGAAGATTAAATAAAACGTTATATCAATATAGTAAAAATAAAAAATTGCAAATAGTAATGTTTTTATTTTTTTAAAGAATTATTTGATATTATTTAAATAATTTAATTACAAGGATTATAAATGAATGAAAAACCAAAATTTGGATTTATTGTAGAATATGTAAAAGATATAGAGATAGCAAAAAACTTTTATGTCGAAACTCTTGGTCTTAATGTTGAAAGAGAACATCCTAATTATGTGCAATTTGATACTTTTGCTATTGCAACAGATGAACCAATGGGTGGAGAAGTTAAACAAGAAGTATATTGGCTTGTGAAAGATATAAATAGTATCTTTACTTCAATTTCCAAAAAGGCTGAAATTTGTCTTTCTATGCAAGAAGTTCCTTTTGGAAAAGTATTTGGAGTTAGAAATCCAGATGGATACCCATGCTATATTCTTGAATTGGCTACTAATCGACCTAGCCAGGTAATAGAATAAAATATAAAGACTGTAAAATTAGTCAAAACAAACCAAATTTACAGTCAATTTCAATTTTATATTATCAAAAGATATCCACTTATATGAAATTCTATATTCTCCTTTTAATAGATGGTAAATACCTCTTCTGCTAAAGTTTTTCTTTTAATAGTGAACTTAAGTATTGAAATATTTTGAATAATATTCAAGTGAAATCTTTTAAGGTCTTTATTCTAAAGCGTTTTAACATTATCTTTTTAAATCATCAAGAGATATTACCTCAGCTTCATTATATTTTAAGTCATTCATTGCATTTACTGTAGTTTCATTAAGAATTTTCAATTGAAAAGGAATAGCTCTTTTTCTTTGTACTTTTTTTTAAATATATTAATACTAATAGAAAACTTCTTCACCAAACTAATTTACAAAAAATTGTCGGGAAGTCCAGACTACAACCTCTAATCTGAAATCATCTTCTTTTCTACTGTTCCGTCATCATAGATGTAGAATAAT
>JABSON010000142.1 GCA_013215915.1 Campylobacteraceae bacterium
TGTATTTTTTCTTCTCGGAATTAACTAGGGATTTAATCTATTCTTATATATAATTATGTATATCTTATCAGTTCGTCAGCCCTTCCTTCGCAACGTTGTACTGTGCTTTGACCTATGCAACGGTACATAGATAAATGATTGGATCGTATTTTGATATTACCGAGATTTGCCCCGCTGGACTGAAGATGAACGGTTTATTTTTTGTTTTCTGAGCATAAAAGTTGAAAAAGTAGAAAAAAGTTCTTTGAAATTTTTATTCTTAATACATCTTTCAATTTGTATATTTGAAATACTTTCTTCAATAAAATCTTCAATTTTATTTTTATTCCCTTGATATATTGATATTAGATCTTCCATATTGTATCCTCTTATAATTTATATTTATAATATTCTTTTACAATTATATGATTAATGTATATTAAATATCAGAATAAATTGTATATTAAATATACATATATAAGTCTAATATCGTAAATTATTTATATTATACTTTTCACATAACTTAAAGGATTTACATGGAAAATTTCTCAGATGTTAAGTATATATTAGATGGTTTCTTGTTTTTATTTGCAGGAATATTAGTAATGTGGATGGCAGCTGGTTTTGCAATGCTTGAAGCTGGGCTTACAAGATCTAAAAATAATGTAACTGTATTAACAAAAAATATGGCTTTATTTGCAATCTCTTGTATTATGTTTTATTTTGTTGGATATAACTTTATGTATGGAGAGGGTAATTCATTTATTGGAGCAGGTTCAATGTTAAGTGGAAAAACAAATGAAGAAATGGGATATCCTGTAATGGCAGATTTTTTCTTTCAAGTAGTTTTTGTGGCAACTGCTGCTTCTGTTATATCAGGAACTATTGCTGAGAGAATGAAACTATGGCCATTTTTAATATTTGTAGTCTTTTTATCTGCTGTAATTTATCCAATTCAAGGACATTGGACTTGGGGAGGAAGTGAATTAGGTGGAATTTTAAAAGGTTTTTCTGATTTTGCTGGTTCTACTATTGTTCATAGTGTTGGTGGTTGGGCTGCATTAGCTGGTGTGATTGTTTTAGGCCCAAGACTTGGAAAATATGGAAAAAATGGGAAAGTTAGACCAATTCCAGGATCAAATTTAACTCTTGCAACACTTGGAACATTTATTTTATGGATGGGTTGGTTTGGATTTAATGGAGGTTCTCAATTAGCTATGGGTTCTAAAGCTGATATTAATGCAATTGCTTTAGTAATAGTTGATACAAATATGGCAGCTTGTGCAGGTGCATTAGCTGCTGCTTTATTAACACAATTAATTTATAAAAGAGTTGACTTAACATTTGTATTAAATGGGGCCCTTGCTGGTTTAGTATCAGTTACAGCAGGACCTGATTTAGGAGTAATTATTTCATTAATAGTAGGTTCAATTGGAGGAATAATAGTAGTCCTTGTAGTTCCATTATGGGATAAAATTAAAATAGATGATCCAGTAGGTGCTTTATCTGTTCACTTAGTAGCTGGAATTTGGGGAACTTTAGCAGTTGGTATATTTAATGATGAAGTTTTAATTTTTGATCAAATAAAAGGAATAGTTATTATTGGAGCATTTGCATTTATTTCATCATTTATAATTTGGAAAATTCTTGATTTAATTATTGGACTTAGAGTTAGTGAAGAAGAAGAAATGACAGGACTTGATATTTATGAAACTGGTTTAGAGTGTTATCCAGAATTTAGAAAAGCATAGGAGTAGATTATGAAAAAAATTGAAATAATATTAAAACCATTTAAATTAGAAGAAGTAAAAGAAGCTTTAATTGAATTTGGAATTAATGGTATGACTGTATCTGATGTTAAAGGTTATGGAAGACAAAAAGGACATAGTGAATTATATAGAGGTGCTGAATATATTGTTGATTTTTTAGCAAAAACTAAAATTGAAATTATTGTTAAAGATGAAGATGTTGAAGATATTATTAAATCAGTTTCTGATTCTGCAAGAACAGGAAAAATTGGTGATGGTAAAATATTTGTTACAGATATAGAACAAGTCATTCGAATACGAACAGGAGAAAAAGGAGATGAAGCGATTTAATTAACTGTATAAAATATATACAAATTATTAATTAATATAACTAATAATATTATATACTAATAGAATATAAAACATAAGGGAAATTTATGGATTTAAATTCTATTTCGTATATACTTGATACTTTTTTTGCAATATTTGCAATGACACTAATTATTTTTATGGTTCCAGGTTTTGCAATGCTTGAAGCCGGAATTGTAAGAAGTAAGAATGTTGCTGCTGTTTTAACTATTAATACTCTTATTTATGCTCTTGCTTCTTTATCCTTTTTACTTATTGGTTATGAAATAGCTTTTGGTGAATTTGGATCTACTACTATGAGTAAATGGGCTGCTTTTATGTTCCAAATGGCTTTTGTTGGAAAAGTTGTTAATATAATGTCAGGAGGAGTAAGTGAAAGAGCTAAAATAATTCCTTTAGCTTTATTTACTATTCTTATGGCTTCTTTTATTTATCCTATAATTGTTAATGTTACTTGGGGACTTAATTTCCTTAAAGATACAATATTTGAATTGTCAATGTACGATTTAGCAGGTTCAACAGTAATCCATAGTACTGGTGGATGGGCTTTATTAGCTGCAATTTTAATTATTGGCTCGCGTAAAGGAAGATATACAAAAACAGGGGCTATTCGAGTAATACCAGCTTCAAATATTCCTTTAGTAACTTTAGGTGCTTTTTTATTATGGATTGGTTGGTTTGGATTTAATGGGGGTTCTGTTGGATCTATTTCTTCAAAAGAGAGTGCTGATGCAGTTGCTTTAACTATTATGAATACAAATACATCTGGATTAGCAGGTGCTATTATGGTAGCTCTTATTATGTATGTAAAATATAAAAAACTAGATATTACAATGATTTTAAATGGTGCTTTAGGTGGATTAGTTGCAATTACGGCAGGTCCTGATTTATATGATATTTATACTCCTATTTTAATAGGTGCTATTGGTGGAGCTATTGTTGTAGTTGGTGTAAGTTTTTTTGACAGAGTAAAACTTGATGATCCAGTAGGGGCTTTATCAGTTCATTTACTTAATGGTATTTGGGGAACATTAGCTGTTGCTATATTTGCCGGATCTTCTGAAATTACTTTATGGACACAGTTAAAAGGAATTTTAGTAGTTGGAAGTTTTGCATTTATTTCTGCTTATATTACATTATTTATAATTAATAAAATCATGCCTTTACGCGCAAGTTCTGATGAAGAAATGGAAGGTTTAGATGTTAATGAATGTGGATTAGAAGCTTATCCAGAATTTAAACGAGCATTCTAGATATAATATAAAAAAAGAAAATAGATTAAAAATCATTTGAATAAAATAATTAGACGAATTACGATAAAATAAGATTAATAAAAGGACTTAAATGAAAAAAATTGAAGCAATTATTAAACCGTTTAAACTTGAAGATGTTAAAGATGCTTTAAGTGAAGCTGGAATTACTGGTATGACTGTATCCGATGTTAAAGGTTATGGAAGACAACAAGGACATTCTGAACTTTATAGAGGGGCTGAATATGTAGTTGATTTTTTACCTAAAATCAAAATTGAATTAATTGTTGCTAATGATGATGTTGATTCTACTATTGATATTATTATAGCTGCTGCTAAAACTGGAAAAATTGGTGATGGTAAAATATTTGTTTCTTCAATTGAAAGAATTGTAAGAATTAGAACAGGCGAAGAAAATGAGGAAGCAATTTAATGAGTAAAACTATAACTTTAAATCAACCACTTGATATGCATATTCATTTTAGAGATGAAGAGATGTTAAAACTTGTGGCTCCTTTAACTGCTAAAACATTTGCTGGTGCTTTAATTATGCCAAACCTTGTACCTCCTATTACTACAAAAGATGCTCTTATGTCTTATAAAAAAAGAATTAAAGAAGCTCAAGGTTTTGAAGATTTTGAAGCATTTGTAACTATATTTTTTCAAGCTGATTATTCTTATGCTTTTTTAGAAGATATTAAAGATGAAATTATTGGAATTAAATTATATCCTGCAGGAGTAACTACTAATAGTGAAACTGGTGTTTCTTCTATGGATATTAAAGCTTTATCTCCAACATTAGAATCAATGAGTAAACTAGGAATTCCTTTATGTGTTCATGGTGAAACTAACGGTTTTGTGATGGATAGAGAAAAAGAATTTATGCCAATTTATGAATCAATTGCTTCTGCTTTTCCTGATTTAACTATTATTATGGAACATATTACTACAAAAGCAGCAGTAGATTTATTAGATAAATATCCTAATTTACACGCAAGTATTACTTTACAACATTTAATTATTACTTTAGATGATGTTGCTGGTGGAATGTTAAAACCACATTTATTTTGTAAACCAATTGCAAAAAGACCAGAAGATAGAGATGCTTTATTGAAAATTGCAGTTGAGGGACATCCAAAAGTTATGTTTGGATCAGATTCAGCTCCACATCCAAAACATAAAAAAGAAGCCTGTGGATGCGCTGCTGGTGTTTTTACTGCACCAATAGCATTACAAGTCTTAACTCAAATATTTGAAGAAAATAATTCTTTAGCTAATTTAGATAAGTTTTTATCTTTAAATGCTCAACGAATTTATAAATTTAAAGCAATCGATAAAACGATTACTTTAGTTAAAAAAGATTATGTAGTTCCTTCATTATATGAAGCATATGGACAAAAAGTTGTGCCTATGTTTGCAGATGAAACTATTCATTGGAGTTTAGAACAGTAGTAAAACTAAAACATAGAATCAACTATGTTTTAGATAGAAGATAATAAGTTTTAGTAGTTATTATCTTCTTTTTCTTTTAATAATCTTTGTATATTATCAGCTGAAGCTTTTGCTTTAATATCTCTTTCATTTCTAATCTCTCTTAGAGCTTCAAGAGTTTCTTGTTTCTCATGATCAAGATTTGACATTATCTGAATAGCTTTTCTATTATTTGAAATTCCAGATGCAGATAAAAACTTCTCTTTATTATTAATATATATCTTAGAAGAAGAAGATGTTGCATTTTTTGAGAATAAAATTACATCATCAACTTTTAATTCTAGGATCTCAGCAACAGATAATTCAGTTTCAGCAAGCATTGCTTCAACATTCATTTTAGCTCCTGAGATTAGAGTAGTAATATCTTTTCTTCTACTTGCTTTTTTATTTTTACTCTCCGAAAACATTTTTTCAACAATTTTATGTAGTAAGTTTTCAATATATGAAATTGGATAACAAATTGATAAAAATCCAGATTCTTCATCAATAGTAATTTCTAATACCACTAATAAAACAATTTCATGATCTGAAATAATTTGAATTGCATTTGCATTTGTATCTCTTGATTCAATTTTAAAATTAATGGTAGAAACTTCTTTCCATGCTTTATACATATGTTTTACAAACATTTGATAGAAGTGATCAAATATAGATACTTCAATTTCTGTTAATTCTCTATCTAGATTATCACTTGAAGCTACTGCCCCTGAACCTAACAGTTCTGCAATAATCTTATGTGAAATTCCAGGATTACACTCAATTACAATTCTACCTTCTAAAGGTTTTAAAGATAAAGTATTTAATGATGTTAATTGTGGAATTGATAAAATAAACTCACCATATGTCATTTGTTCAATTGAATAAAGTTTTATATCAACAATTTTTCGAAGCATTGCTGAAAGATCTGTAATCATATCTCTAAGCATTTTATCATGCAATGTTGAAAAAGCTTTAAACTGTTCATTTGATATTCTATTTGGTTTTTTAAAATCATAAATAGAATAATTTTTTTCTTTTGATACTATTGGCGCTTCATCCGTAATATCAATATCATCACCTTGTTCTGCTATATCTAAAAGAGCATCAATTTCGTCTTGACTTAAAAATTCTGCCATCTTATCCTCTTATTTCTAGTTCAATATCTAAAGCACCCATGTCTTTAATCATTTTAATTGTATTAATAATATCTGTAATTGGTAATTTCATTACTTTCATTGCTCTAACTAAGTCAGATATTGTTGGTAATTCTTTTGTATTTATTAAGGCATTGTTGATATCAACTTTTGCTGCATTATCACCAATTGTTACATTATCACCAATATTAACACCTTTATTAAAATCATCATTTTCCCAATTTTCATTGGATAAATTTGTTTTTTTAATTCTTAGAGTAAAGTTATCTCGTACTATTGTTACAGGCTGTATATAAATGTTTGCACCTGCAATAATAGTTTGCGTATTTATATCTATAATAACTCTTTTTCTCATACTTGTATCAATTGTAATATTTTGTATTATAGCTAATAACTTAACCATTGACATTTCATTTGGTTTTTTTACTTGAATGGTTCTTGTATCAAGTGCGTATGCAATATTTTTTCCAAAATGTTTATTGATTTTTGTTTCTACTAAATCTGCATATTTTGCAGAGCTTTTTAATAAACTTAATTTTAATTCTTTTTGACCATTAAATTTATATGGAATTTCATTTTCAATTGTTGCCCCTTGATAAATATAACCAGTTGTTTCATTATTTTCATTTGCAATAATAGTACCTTGCGCAATTGCGTATACTTTTCCATTCACTGCTTTCAATTGTGTTAATAATAATTGACCATGATTTATTGATCCTGCATCACCAATTGCAGAAATTTTTACTTTAATTTTGTCTCCTTGCCTTGAAAAAGCCGGCAACGAACTAGTAACCATTACAGCTGCAATATTATTTGACTTAATATTAGTGTAATCTGCTATTTTTATATAAGAATTACGTAATAAGTTTTCTAGAGATTGTTTTGTGAAGTCAGATGATTTATCGCCAGTTCCTGCAAGTCCTACTACTAATCCATAACCTAAAAGTTGATTTGATCTAATACCTACAACATTTGTTATATCCTTGATTGTTTGTGAATAAATATTTGTTGCAAGCAAAAAAGTCATTAAAAAATATTTCAAAAATTACCTTTATACTTAATTTAAGTTATTTTATCCAAAATTATATAAAATTCTGTTATAATACAAATAAAAAATAGTTTAGGCACATCTTTGAATATATATATTTACGGTACCAATGACTTTAGAGAAGAGATGCATAGTGTCTTAGATCATTCTAATATTAACTTAAAAATTGATGATTATGGACTGATAATCGATATTCATACCTTAGAAGAGTTAAAAACTACAATAGAAAACTTTCCTGACTATATATACCTTATTGATGAAAGTAGAATTATTAAAAACAACTACTTAAAGTTTCTTAAAAATAAAGATAGCATTGAACATAGTTTTTTAATAGAACATGGTATTGAAGATATTCATATTGAAGATTTATCTGATATACCTAAGCATATAAATGAGAGAATTAATATAATTGAAGCTAATAAAAGTTTTAATAATACAAATGAAGATATCCAAGAATCAATTATAGAAATAGTTGAAGAAGCTTATGAAAATGTTGATGTATTAGAAAATTTAAAAGATCCCGAATTTCGCGGTTTACATTTAATTTATACACAATTTAGAACCATAGAAGGCATTGGTGTATTAAAATTAATATTAGATTTTGATGATGAACTATCTTCATCTGTTTTACCACTTTTAAGTGAACGTCTTTCTTGTTGCGAATTTTTTGG
>JABSON010000143.1 GCA_013215915.1 Campylobacteraceae bacterium
GCCAGATTTAAGTAATTTTTACAAAGCTTTATCTTATTCAACTATTGCAGTTGTTTAAGGTAAAGCTTTTTTTTTGCACTTTTTTTACCTATTTTTCTCAAATTATATTCCTTTTGATTTATTCTATTATTTCTATTTAACATTTATTAAAAATTAAATCAATTTATCAGATGACCAGTTTTAACAAAGATTATTGTTTCTTCCTTTACATATGGATGATGTTTACTTTGATGAGGGCTACGTATCCAAGTTCCTTTTTCATAAGTTCCATACTCATCAATAAAAGTTCCATTAATAACCAAAATTTCTTCTCCTCCCCAATGTAAATGAGGAATAAAATGTTCATCTTTTGGCCATTTAACTAAAGCAGTCTTCTCACTTAAAGGCATAATTTTTAAATTACCATATCCTTGTAACCATGAGGAGGAGTATGTATTGATAATATATTTGTCACTATTTGAATAATAGTTTATCTTACGAAATATTATACATCCATTTTCACTTTGAACCATATTTTCATTTTCTTCATGTAATTTCAAATAAGTACCTTCTTCAAATTTTCCATATTCATTAATATAAGTTCCTTCAAGTATTAATATTTCAACACTATTTATTTTTTTTATGTTTGACATTTTAGAGTTCTTTTTAAATTTTATTAGAGAAGTCTCTTTATCATTATTTTTAGAAAATATTTTTTTAAAAATATTATTATTGTATCTTTGCCATTCTATATTATTTGAATTTGATATAACTCTCTTTTTATTATCACTATTCATTTTCAGCCTTTCTCTAGTTTATATTTATAGAAAGAGAAATACTAAATTAAATTAATATTTCTCTTTAATATTATTAGAATTTAATTTCTTCCCGCCATTACTCCACCATCTATATCCCAAATGGCACCAGTAACCCAAGAAGTTTTTTCTGATAATAAAAATTCAATTGTTTCTGCAACATCATTTACTTGACCAATTCTTCCAATTGGATGAAAATCATTAAAACCTTGAAGTGCAGTGTGAACTTCTTCTGCTTTTATAAATGATTCATATATTGTTGTTTCTACAACTGCAGGCGATACTGCATTTACTCTAATTCCAAATTCAGCTAACTCCATAGCCATATGTTGAGTTAAAGAATGTAAAGCAGCTTTAGCCATAGAATAAGAAGAAGAAGGGGTCGCTTTGACAGCTTGTTTACCCCACATAGAACCAATATTTACTATACTTCCTTTATTATACTTCTTCATATTTAAAGCCACTGTTTGTGATATGAAGAAAATTGCTTTATTTATATCCATATATAGATTATAATCATTAATATCTTGTTTTAAAAACTCTTTAGGATTAAAATAACCAGCAGAATTAAGTAAATAATTAATATGGCTGTTTGTATTGTTAATCGTATTTATCAATTCATTAAGATCATCTTGAGAATATAAATCACATTGAATTGTATTGACTTCACCATTTAAAATATTTTTTGCATTTTCTAGTTTCTTAGTATTTCTTCCTACAATTGTAACTGAAATACCTTTTTTTACTAATTTTTTTGCAGTTGCAAGACCCATCCCTGAAGTTCCACCTATAATAAGTGCTGTATTTATCTTATTCATAACTTTTCCTTTATTTATATACCTATCGTTAAGTAGGTAATATTTAAAAAATGAAGTTAGAATACTTCATTTTTTTAACTATAGAGTTTTTAACCAAACTCTTATTGCTGAAAGTTTTTGACTATTATTGTTAAGTTTATCAATTAACATAGCTCCTTCTAAAGAAGAAATAAGTACCAAACTTAAATTTGCATCTAATTTTAATTCTAAAATATTATTTTTTATCCATATTTCAAGTTCTCTGAAAAAATCTTGAGTATTTTTTTTCGTTATTTGATCTAATATTTCATTATCTGATGCTAACATTGCACATAAACACAATTTATCTTCACTTAATACATTTTGAAAAAGTGATACTAATGCATCTAATCTATCTAATGCAGAAGTATGTTTGTTATCAATATCTTTAAGAATTAGAAAAAAATTTTCATTATATGCTTTTATTAATTCATTTAATAAACCATCTTTATTGTTAAAATGATATAAAACAGATGAAGATTTAATTCCAACTGCATTTCCAAGATCTCTAATTGTTAATCCATTAATACCATATTTTTGAATAGTAGTAATTGCTATTTTAATTAGTTTTTCTTTAGTTTCATTCAAAAGTTACCTTTTTATTAATATACCTAACGCAAGCTAGGTGTAATTATTACATCTATAAACTTAATTTAATATTAAGATATATAATAATAAAGAAATGGAGTATTGTTATTTAAATAAAATTGATTTAAAGATTTAAAATCTTTGTGTTTGATAATATTCAGAAGTAATTTTTTGATCTGTACTTTGAAAATTATAAATTATACAAGAGTATTAGAATCTCTATTAATTAATAGAGATTCTAGGTTTTTATTATAGTTTTTCCCAAACTACACCTGCTGGTGTATCCATTATTGATATATCCATTTCTTTTAATTCATTTCTTATTTGATCTGAAAGTTCAAAATTTTTATCTTTTTTGGCTTGAGTTCTTTTTTCTATTAATTCATTTATTTGATTTATGCTTTCTTGATTTATGCCATATTGAAAATATGTATATGCATCATTAAAACCAATTCCTAAAATATTATTAATAAATTCTATATTTGCTGCTAATTCTTTTTTATAATTTTTGTCTTTAGAGTTTTTATCTAAATGATCATTTGCTACAGAAATAAGTTCATCTATCAAAGCAATAGCTTTTGATGAATTTAAATCATCATTTAAAGCTTCAAACATTGATTTTTCAAAGTCTTGATTAACTTTTGATACAGCAGTTCCATAAATTCTTTTTTTGATTCTATAAAATTTATCTAATCTTTTTTTAGAAGCTATTAAATCTTCTTCATTAAAGTTAAAATCACTTCTATAATGTGAAGTCAATAAATAGAATCTAATAACTTCGCCAGAATATGATTTAAGAATATCTTTTAGAAAAAATGAATTACCTAAAGATTTAGACATTTTTTCACCATTAACATTTACAAAACCATTGTGCATCCAATATTTTGCTAATTGTTTATTTGTTGAACATCTTGTTTGACTAGCTTCATTTTCATGATGCGGAAATAATAAATCAGCTCCACCACCGTGAATATCAATTTGGTATTCTGAGTCTTTATAAGCTAAATGCTTATTAATCATTGCAGAACATTCAATATGCCAGCCTGGTCTACCTTTACCAAAAGGTGCTTCAAAACTTACATCATTTTCTTTTTCAAACTTCCATAAAGCATAATCACTTTGATTTCTTTTTTCTTTATCTTCTTGAACTCTTGCTTGTGAATTTTCATCACTAGCTCTTTTAGATAAAGATCCATATTTAGCATCTTTAGATATATCAAAGAATACACCTCTTGAAGTAATATAAGCTATATCTTTTTTTATTAAGTCTGAAATCATGTCAATCATAACATCTAAATTATCTGTAGCTTTTGGCTCAAGAGTATTTTCTAAGATATTAAGAATAGACATATCTTTTTTATATTCATTAATGTAAAAAGTTGTAAGTTCTGGAAGTGTTTGTGAAGTTGTATGCATTTTTTTGATAATTTTATCATCAATGTCTGTGAAATTTTTAGTCATTATCACATCGTAAGAGTTTTGAAGTAAAACTCTATGTAATAAATCAAAAGCAATTGCTGATCTTGCATGTCCTAGGTGAGAATCATCATACACCGTAGGACCACAAACATATATTTTTACTTTTTTATCAACAATAGATTCAAAAAGAATCTTTTGCTTTTTTACTGAGTCATAAAAATATATTTTTTTCATTATTTAAATAAAGCAGCTAAAGAAGTCGTATCTTTTGTTTTATTTTCAGCAGATGCAGTCATATCACCAGCAATACCAATAGAATCAGTTTCTACTAATTCAATTGTATGTTTTGTTAACATTGAAGCTAATCTAATATTTAAACCAGCTCTTCCAATTGCTTTAGATTTTTGATCACTAGGAATTGTAACAATTGCTTTATCTCTTTCGTCTATATTTTTTGATTTAACAATTTTAACAGAAGAGATAATTGCAGGTGATAGAGCACGTGCAACAAACATTTCAGGTATATCAGAGTATTGAACACAATCAATGTTTTCGCCATTTAATTGAGCAGATACAGCTGTAATTCTTACACCTTTAACACCAACAACTGAACCAATTGGATCAATTTGTGCTTCATAAGTAGATAATGCAATTTTAGCTCTTGAACCTGGGATTCTAGCACTTGCTTCAATAGCAATTCTATTATCTTTAAGTTCAGGAACTTCTAAAGCTAATAAACATTCTAAGAATTTAGGAGATGTTCTTGATAATTCAACAACTAAACCATTTTCTTTATCAATATTAACTGATTTAACAACAGATTTTAAAGTATCACCAATTTTAAATGATTCACCTTTAATTCTATTCTTTCTAGTTAAGATTCCTCTTACTTCACCAATATCAACATAAGTGTTTTCTTCTGAATCAATTCTTGTAACAGTACCGTTAACAATTTTTCCAGCTTTTTCTTGATATTTAGCTACTAAATTAACTTCAATAAATCTTTGTAGTTTATATTCAAAATTATTCATTAAAATACTTGCAGCATTTCTTCCCATATTTTCAAATTCTAAATCATAATTAATAAAATCACCTATTTCTAAATCGGCATCAATATCTTTTGCTTCGTCAATAATCATAAAGTTATCAATGTTTAAAGGTTTATCCCATTCATCAACAGCATTTGCTAGTAATCTAACATCATCTTCGTCAATTACTTCTATTTTTTGGAATAAATTTAATTTTTTCTTTTCTTTATCAATTTCTGCATCAAATTTTAATGTATGATCAACCATTTTTTCAGCAGTTTTAATTAATGCTTCTTTTAATGCATTCTCAACATCAGTAATTTTTAGACCTTTTTCGTAAGCGATAGAGTCTAAAATATCTAAAATCTTATCCATAATTTCCCTTTGTTTTTAACATTGAAATGTAATTTTTGGTATCAATGTAATGTAGAGTTATATTATAGCAAAAAGAACTTTTATAGAAATTAAAGTAAGTTTTAGATACTATAATATTTATTACAAAAAAAGAAAAGGTTATCTAGATGGAACTATTAATTGCAAGAAATGAATTAAATGAAAAACCAAAAAAAATTAAATTTGAAAAAATTAAAGAACTTTTAAAAGAAAACTCTCATCAAATGTTTTATTTTGACAGAGATAATTCGCATAAAGACATGATGGCATTAGTAGATGCTTTAGAAAATGAAGATGTAAATGTATATTTCAGAGAAGTTAAATATGGACTTGCTGATGCAGAATATATGTATGAGGTTCATACAATATAAGTTAAGGTCAAAAATGAGTAAAGTAGAAAACAAAAAATTATTTATACAAACGCTTGGTTGTCAGATGAATGATACTGACTCTGAGCATATTATTGCAGAACTTCATGAGCATAAAAACTATGATGTTACTACAAATATGGAAGAAGCAGATTTAATTATTATTAATACCTGTTCTGTAAGAGAAAAACCAGTACAAAAACTATTTTCTGAAATTGGTCAATTCAATGTTAAGAA
Organism: Campylobacteraceae bacterium; assembly: GCA_013215915.1. GTDB lineage: Bacteria > Campylobacterota > Campylobacteria > Campylobacterales > Arcobacteraceae > NORP36. The sequence goes on from JABSON010000143.1 coordinate 5,664, forward strand.
AAAGCCAGGCGCTAAGATTGGTGTTTGTGGTTGTACAGCTTCTCATTTAGGTAAAGATATTATGAAACGAGCTCCTTATGTGGATTTTGTTGTAGGTGCTAGAAATATATCTAAAATTAAAGATGTTGTTGATATTAAAGGTGCTGTTGAAATTGATATAGACCATGATGAATCAACTTATGAATTTGCTAAACTTAAAACTAGTAAATATAGAACTGCTGTTAATATCTCAATTGGTTGTGATAAACAGTGTACATACTGTATTGTGCCAGCAACAAGAGGTGATGAAATTTCTATTCCTCCTGAAATGCTAGTGGCCCAAATTCAAAAAGATGTAGATAATGGAGCTGTTGAAGTAATGTTATTAGGACAAAATGTTAATTCATATGGAAGAAGATTTTCAGATGGACGTGCGAAAAGTACTTTTACAAAACTTTTACAAGATATTTCTAAAATTGATTGTTTAAGAAGAATTAGATTTACATCTCCTCATCCTTTACATATGGGTGATGAATTTTTAGAAGAATTTGTTAAAAATCCTAAAATCTCTAAATGTATTCATATGCCATTGCAAAGTGGGTCTACTAAGATTCTTCGATCAATGAAACGTGGATATTCTAAAGAATGGTTTTTAAATAGAGCTAAAAAATTAAAAGATGCTATTCCTGAACTTAGAATTACAACTGATATTATTGTTGCCTTCCCAGGTGAAAGTGATGAAGATTATCAAGATACAATTGATGTAGTTAAAGAACTTAAATTTGATCAAATATTTAACTTCAAATACTCTCCAAGACCTAATACAGCTGCATTAGATCTTAAAGATATTGAAGTTGATGATAAAATTGCATCTAAGAGATTAACTGATTTAATTGATTTACATAAAGAACACCAAAGTGAATTATTAGCTAGAAATGTTGGTAAAACAATTGAAGTATTCTTTGAAGACCTTAAATCAAATGGTGAAGTTGCTGGACTAAGTGATAATTCATTACTTGTATTTGTTGAAGGTAGCGATGAATTATTAGGTAAATTTGTTAATGTTAAAATTATCTCTGCTTCTAGAACTGCATTAAAAGGTGAAATAGTTATATAATGAAAAGATTATTAAGATATTTGCAAATAACTGTATTACCTTTTATTTTACAGTTATTTATTAGATTTATTTATCTAAGTTCTAAAAAAACTTTTCATTTGCCAAAAAAAGAGCTAAAAGATAAATCTTATCTTATAGCTTTTTGGCATGGTGAATTAATTATGCAACCTTTTAATTTTAAAAAACTAAGAAAAAAACAAAAAATATCAGCAATGATTTCTGAGCATAGAGATGGTGAGGCAATTACTAGAACTGTTCAGTATTTAGGGATTAATTCTTTAAGAGGATCAAGTACAAGAGGTGGTGTAAAAGCTCTTATTGGTGCTATTAAAGAGTTAAAAGCTGGAAATGACATTGCAATTACTCCTGATGGTCCAAAAGGCCCAAGACATTCTGTTGCAGATGGGATTGTTTTGATTGCTCAAAAAACTAATACAAAAATTCTTTTTTTAAATGTTAAAGTTGATAACTATTGGCAGTTTAAATCATGGGATAAGTTTGTTATTCCAAAACCTTTTTCTAAAATAGATTTTTATATTTCAGAAGCTTACTCTTTAGATTCTATGGAAAATGAAGATGCAAAATCTTTTGTACAAGAAAAACTATTAATAAACGCAATGAAATAAGGATTGTAGATTATGTTTAAAGATGAATCACAATTTGTAAATATAATTAAATATGAATCTCAGTTAAATATAAACTATAAAAAACTATCTGATAATAAAATTATTTCAGCTAATCAAACTAATTTCACTTTGCATGATAATATTTTAAGTAAAGATATTATTGCAAAAGTGGATAATTTAAAAAATGATGTATTAAAAACATATACATCGTCTCTAATATTATCATCAAATGAAAAAATAATCA
>JABSON010000144.1 GCA_013215915.1 Campylobacteraceae bacterium
CTTTTATGATAGAAATAAAACCATCAAGAATACTATTGATATTGAATCTCGTTATTTATAAGTATATACTAAAAATAGTAAAAGAATATTAAAAGGAAATTCATAATGAAAAATAATAAAAAATATATAAATATCTCAATTGTTACAAGTTTACTACTTGTAAGTACATTGTATTCTAAAGATATTACTAAATTAGATTCAATAAATGTAACAGCCCAAAAAAGCGAAGAAAACATACAAAAAGTTCCTATTAGTTTATCTGTATTTGATGAGTTCTCAATGGAAGATAAATCAATATCTTCTTTAATTGATATTGCTAAATACACACCAAATTTACTTTTATTTAATACAGGTCAGCAAGGCTTAACAGCACCATCTATTAGAGGTATTGCTGCTAATATTTTATCTTATTCTTCTCCAGTTAGTTTATATGTTGATGGTGTACCTACTATGAATAGTTTTGGTTTCTCTGATGCATTAGGAGATATTGAGAGAATTGAGGTTTTAAAAGGACCACAAGGTACTCTTTATGGTAAAAATGCGGAAGTTGGAGTTATCAATATAATAACAAAAAAACCTAATAATACTACTAATGGTAAAATTTTAGCAACTTTTGGAACTGAGGGTAAAAAAGAATTTATTGCTAACTTGTCTGGTGCATTAATACAAGATAAACTTTATTTTGGAGCCTCATTTAAGCACAATGAAAAAGATGGATTTATAAAAAATACTGTAACAAATGAGTATATAAATAAAAAAGCAAATGATTATATAAAACTAAATCTAAGATATACGCCAACAGACGAACTTGATATATCTTTTATAGTTTCAAGAAATAAAAATAAGAATGGAGCACATGATTGGGCTAGTTCAAAAGGTGGAGTTCCTGAAGTTACTTCAAATTTAAAAGGATCATCAAGTCCTAGAACAAATAATTTTGCTTTAAAAATTGATTATTCAATAGATAATAATACTAAAATTAAGTCCATTACAACAAATAGAAAGCATATAGATACAGCTATTATCGATACAGATTTTACTGCTTTAACAAAAAGACATCTATATAAAAACCTTAAATTTAATACTATCTCACAAGAGCTAAGATATGAAACAAAAATATCTAATACAAAATTAGTTACTGGAATATATCTTGACAAAGAAGATAATGATTTGTATATTAAAAGTATTACAGCATTTGATCCAACAGGAGCAAGAGCTAAACTTAAAAATCTATCTTCGAATAGTATTGGAATATTTGGAAATATTGTTCACGAAATAAATGATAAGTGGACAATAAATACTGGTATTAGATATGACAAAGAAAACAAAGAAATTCAAGTAAAAAAAATCAATATGAAACTTAATGAATCTTGGAATAGCATATCTCCAAAATTATCTGTGTTATATAATATTGATAAAACATCAATGTCATATGCCACAATAGCAAAAGGTTATAGAGCTGGTGGGTTTAACCCTTATGCTTCTAATAATAAAAAATCTTACGATGAAGAATCTCTTATATCTTATGAGTTAGGGTATAAAGGAATGTTTGCAAAAGATACAATTAAATTTAATCTAAGTGCTTATTATATGAGTATAAAAGATATGCAAGTTGAAGAAACGTTAGTTCCAGGAATGGTATATATGGTTAATGCTGCAAGCGCAACTTCAAAAGGTATTGAGTTAGAATTTGAGGCCTTATTAAATGATGAGTTTACTATATTTGCAAGTGTTGGTCTTAATGATACTACCTTTGATAAATTTAAAGATAATACTGGAAATTATAGTGGGAATACTAATCCTTATGCTCCCAAATATAATTATAACTTAGGGACTCAATATAGAAATTCTTCAGGATATTACGCAAGAGCTGATTTAAATGCTTACGGAAAAACATATTTTGATAAAGCAAATAAAAACTACCAGGATACTTACACCCTAGTAAATACTAAAATTGGATATGAAACAAATAATTATGATATTTATCTTTATGCAAATAATCTTTTTGATAAAAAACATGATGCAAAAGGTGCATATTTTATAGGAGCAACTACTATTTTTAAAGAAAAAAGAGAACTTGGTATTAAACTAGCTTATAGATTTTAACAATAAATAAAGGATATAAAATGCAAAATGGAATAAATAGATATATTAAGATATTACTTGAACAAAATAAAGCAGAAGTTTTAGCTATAGCTTTAAACTTAAAACTTTTTGATTATTTAGAAAAAGACATAATGAACTTAGATCTTTTAGTTAAAGAATTAAGTACGCATTCTAAAAATACGAATACACTTTTAGAAGCACTATTTATGATTGATTTAATTTATAAAAAAGATGGTTTCTATAAAAATACAGAAATAACAAAAAAATATTTTATAAGTTATTTAAGTACATATTGTGGAAATGTATTTTTACATAGAAAAGATATGTTGAATCATGGAAGAAAAGCTATGGCAGAACTTGTTTCAAATGGTCCAGAAGACGTAACTATGACTAAAAGCCCTAAAAAATGGGCAAGTGTTTCTAAAAAATTTCTAAAACAAGAACAAACTACACTTATTTCCCAAAGTGTAGTAAAGATAGTTAAAAGTTTAAAAGAATATCCTAATATGACAAAGATCTTAGATCTTGGTTGTGCATCTGGAGTATTAGGATTAGAAATTGTAAAATCACAGCCAAATATAAAAGCTGTACTTTTTGATTTTCCTGATGTTACTAGTCTAATTCCAAGTCATATAGATGAATATAATTTAGCAAATAGAGTATCTATTTTAAGTGGAGATATGCAAAATGATGATATTGGAAGTAATTATGATTTAATTTGGTGCAGTAATATTTTTTATTTTTTAGATAATAAAACAGATTTAATAAAAAAAATATATAAAGCACTTAGTCCAAATGGAATTTTAATAAGTGCACATGTTGAAATAGGAGATGAAGTTAAAGTATATGAAGATAGTTTATTTTATTTTCTTGGATTGAATCTTCAAGGACGAACAATGTTTAAACCAATGGAATTATCTACTATATTTGAAGATATAGGATTTAGAAATATAAACTCTTATACAACATCTAGTTTTCCAATGACACCAACTCAAATACATATAGCAAAAAAGTAAAAATATGAATGCAGAGCTACTCAAAAAAAACATATTATTTGGAACACTTTATACAGCATTTTTAGCCCCTTTTATTTTTTTTATGCTAGGACTGCCTATGATACTTCAAATGAAAGGTTTTGAGGCTTCACTAATTGGAATGTTCCAATTAGTGGGGCTTCCTTCTGTAATAAAGTTTTTGATTTCACCAGTAATTGATCGTTTTGTATTTCAAAAGAACCATTATAAAAAATGGATCATAACAATTGGTATAGTATATGTTATATTATTATTTGCTATAAGTTTTTTATCTTTAGAAAATAATTTTTATCTAATTTTAGCTGCTATTTTATTTACTACTTTAGTATCAACTTTTATTGATATACCCTTAAATGCTTTATCTATTAAAGTATTTTCAAAAGAAGAACGACTATCAGCAGCTTCTTATAAATCTAGTTCGTATTTTCTTGCAGGTATTTTGGGTGCGGGAGTGTTTTTACTTTTTTATAATCATATAGGATGGAGGAATACTTTTATAATTATGTCAGGAATGGTTCTAATAGCTTTATTTATAGTAATTTTTATAAATGAAAAAGATGAAAAAATAGAAGAAAAAAAAGTATCTTTTAAAACTATTATTTCCTTTTTTAAACAAAAGGATATATTTATTTGGCTTTTCATTTTAAGTTTTTATTTTGCGTTTATTAGTGCTGTATGGATTTTTATGAAACCTTATCTTATACATAAAGGTATTAAGGCAGATGAAGTAGCAATATATGTAGGAATATATGGAAGTATTGCGGGATTTATTGGTGGCATTATAACTAGCCGAATAACTAAAAAATTTTCTAAAAGAACAATACTTATAACTGTAGCAATATTCAATATTATATCTATTCTTATGCTAATTTTAATTGAAAACTACAAATTAAATATACTATTATTATTAACTGTTGTTACTTTAACCGCTCTTTCCATTGCTTTTTCTTCTTCAATTATATTTTCATTGATGATGGATTATAGTAGAAATAACTCAAGAGGAGTTGACTATTCAGTTCAATCTAGTTTGTTCTCATTAACTAGAATTATTTCAGCAGTCATTGCAGGAATTTTAATATCTAGTATTGGATTTGAAGGAATGTTTTTATTTGAATTTTTAGGAATGATTTTGGTTCTTTTTATAATTTATAGGTTTTATAAATAATTTGATAATTATCTTTTTTTAGATATTACATTCATATTTTGTAACCAAAATGAAATCTTTTTATTCTAGAATTTTTTATCTCAAAATTAGGTTCTAAAATGAAAAAAATAGTAATAAACACTTCTTTACTTCTAATGTTAAGTTCGTCTTTAATGGCAAGTTCAATTAATTCTGAACAAAAAAGTTCTACTTGGTATAAAGATGCTCAAAATATTCTTAATGCAAGAATCAAAACAATTCAGAATAATCATAAAGCTAAAAACATTATTCTATTTGTAGGTGATGGTATGGGAGTATCTACTATTACAGCTGCTAGAATTTTAGATGGACAGAATAAAGGACATACAGGAGAAGAAAATATGTTAAGTTTTGATAAGTTTCCTTACTCAGGACTTGTAAAAACTTATAATACAGATTCTCAAACTGCTGATTCTGCTGGGACTATGACTGCAATGGTAACAGGAGTTAAAACAAAAAAAGGTGTTTTATCTATTTCAGAATTTTCAAATAGAGCTGATTGTAATGGTTCTAAAGGTCATGAAGTAAAAACAATTCTTGAAATAGCAGAAGAGATGAAAAAATCAACAGGAATAGTTTCAACTGCAAGACTAACTCACGCAACTCCAGCTGCTACATTTGCTCATAGTGCAGATAGAGATTGGGAACATAAAGCACAAGGCGATTGTAAAGATATCGCAAAACAATTTGTTGACTTTTCATATGGTGATGGAATTGATGTAGCAAGGGGTGGAGGTAGACGAGAGTTTATGCCAAAGGATGCAAAAAAGTAGAAGGTAAATCTGGTAAAAGAGAAGATGGTCTAGATTTAAGAGAAGAATGGAAGAAAAAATATCCTAAAGGAAAATATATTGAAAACTTAAGTGAGTTTGCTTCTATTAACCCTAAGAAAACAGATAAACTTTTAGCTTTATTTAATTACTCTCATATGCAATATGAAGCTAATAGAAAAAACGATATTGACAAAGAACCCTCACTTACTCAAATGACTACAAAAGCTATAAAAATCTTACGAAAGAATAAAAAAGGTTATGTTTTAATTGTAGAAGCTGGAAGAATAGATCATACTCATCATGCTGGAAATGCATATGGAGCTTTAAGTGATACTATTGAATTATCAAAAGCAGTTCAAGCAGCTGATGATTTAACAAATGATTCTGATACTTTAATACTTGTAACTGCTGATCACTCTCATGTATTTACAATTGCAGGTTATCCTGTACGTGGTAATCCAATCTTAGGAAAAGTAAAAGAAACAGATGCAAAAGGTGGAAACAAAGGTTTCTCACTTGCAGCTGATAATTTACCATATACAAATTAGCTTATGCAAATGGTAGAGGTTATATGGATTTAAAAGATGAGTATGATTCAGACGCTTCATATGATCAAGATATTCATAAAGGACGTGCTGATTTAAGAAATATCAATACAAGAAATCCAGGTTTTCATCAAGAAGGAGCTATTCCTAGAAAATCAGAAACTCATGCAGGTGAAGATGTAGCTATTTTTGCAAAAGGACCAGGAGCACATTTAGTTTCTGGAACAATTGAACAAAATATGATTTTTAATATTATGCAATATGTTGGAAATCTTAAATAAATAAGAAAAAATGATATGTTTTAAAATTCAAAAACATATCATTTTGTAAGCTTCTATCTCTATACGCTAGAATATGTACTATTTATACTAATAAATTACAAAAGACCTTAAACGTGGGCTTTTGTAATTTTAAGACTTCTTGTTTTGTATAATTAACTAGTAAAAAACTTATGTTCTGAGCCGTATAGGAATAAAACATTGTAAATTTTGAAGCTTATTCTATATATTTTTATACGTCTTCTTTTAAAATATTATATTTATTTAGAATCATTTTTAATAGCATCTAAAATATCTTTAGGTTCACAACGTTTTGTATAATCTTCATCAATAAATGCAAAAATAATTTCAAGGTTTTTGTTTATTACATAAGTAGTAGGCATAGGAAGATCGTAAGAATTGTTTTTTGTAGCATTTTTATATCAATATTCATATATTTTCTTTAATGCATTCAATTCAATATTACAATATGGGCACCAACTTCCACGGTAAAAATTAAGAACAATATAATCATTGTTTTTTAATTCATTAGAAAGAGATATAAGTTTATTTACAGCATTAGGAAGAATAAAATCCTTAGCTATATCTCCAACTTGTAGAGCATCTTTAAATAAAGAATACATAGTTCTACGATTTAAACCAGTACTTTTTCTAAATCATATTCAGTTGGTCTTGCCATATTTGTATCTCCATTTAAAAATTATAGAACATATAGTCTATAATGTCAAGTTTTTTATTTTGAAACCTTTTTGAAACCTTTTATCACTTATAATTATAAAAATTAAAAGGAAGAAAATGAAAGAATTAATAGTTATTACAGGAGCTAGTTCAGGTATTGGAAAAGCTACTGCTTTAATGTTTGCAGAACAAGGGTATTCTTTATTATTATTAGCAAGAAGAGTTGAAAAATTAAAAGAATTAAATTTAAAAAATACAATATGTGCCGAAGTTGATGTTACAGATTTTGATAAAGTTAAACTTACAATTCAAAATGCAGAAAAAATATATGGTAAAACTGCTTGTTTAATTAATAATGCAGGTTCAATGTTATTAGGATCAATTGAAACACAAGATATAAAAGAGTGGAAAAGTATGTTTGATTTAAATGTACTTGCTTTAATGAATGCAATACAAGTTGTTTTACCTGATATGAAAAAAAATAAAACAGGTACTATTATTAATATCTCTTCAATTGCTGGTAAAAAAACATTCCAAGCTCATAGTGCATATTGTGGTACAAAGTTTGCAGTTCATGCAATTAGTGAAAGTATTAGAGAAGAAGTAGCTTCATCTAATGTAAGAATAATTACTATTGCACCTGGTGCTGTTGAAACTGAACTATTATCTCATACAAGTGATAAAAGTATAATAGCTTCATATGAAGAATGGAAAAAATCAATGGATGGAGTAATAGAAGCTTCTGATGTTGCAAATTCTATTAATTTTGTATATTCACAAAAACAAAATGTTTGTATTAGAGAATTAGTAATAGCTGCGACTAGACAAGAACCATAGTTATTGTTATAATTAAATATGATTTATAAAATTTTATCCCTAAATAACAAACTTTTAGATAAAGCAAAACATGTTTTTAATATCTTGAATATGAAAGAAAGTATTCATATTCAAGATATAGATTTTTATTTAATAGATGTACAAACTATT
>JABSON010000145.1 GCA_013215915.1 Campylobacteraceae bacterium
TTTTATGGTTTTCTTTATTTGTAATAACAATATCTTCAATAAGTGTTTGTTTACCAGTTTCATGAATAAATAATTGACTTTGTTTGTTAAAAATCAATCTATCTATTTCTAATCTTTCATTATAAAAGTCATATGTATATATATTAAAACCATTAGCAGAATTATTCTTTTGTAATAAAGATGTTGAATATAAAAATAATATATTATTATCAAAATCATCTTTAATATAATGCTTTTTATTAAAATGTTCATGTCCTATAAAAACGATATTGAATAATTGAAAAAGTTTTAATTGAATATCCCTTAGTTCTGATGAATGAAGCCATTCTAACGGATGGTGAATAATTGCAATTTTTATATCAGCTGATGAGATTTCTTCATATGCCAAGTTGATTTGCTCTTCTGTTATAAATAAGTTATTTTTATCAACTTTACTACTTACACAAGCAATTGATGAATTTAAGCATGCTATACCAATATTATTGTTATTTCTTTTAATGTTATATGTTCTGAAAATATTATTTGATTTAGATATCGCAGTAGGATTAAGTTTGTCTGCATAATCAAAAAAAGATTCAAATCCCATTTTTTGTTTATTATTAATAATTTGATTAAATGTTTCATTTGATTTATTAACATCTTTAAATTTACCAATTAATCCATCTATTATATAATCATAATCTTTTCTATATTTTTGACTTATCTCATGATTTCCCGGTACCATAAAAATTTGTTCTGGAGATAAGTTTACTTTCTCTAATAACGGTTGAATAAATGATTTGTCGAGTAAAGAATAGATACTATCTTCATCTGGATTATTAATCATATCACCGGAACAAATTATAAAGTCTAATGGTTCCTTATTCGTATCAAAATAAAGCAAAAGTTTTTTTATCAGTGTATCTTTATAATTTTTATCTGTTGCTGTCATTTTATCAGTTAAGTGTAAATCAGTTAAGTGTAAAATTCTTAATTTTTCATTTTTTTTAATCATCATAACTCCATAATTATTTTATTTAATTATTTTATCTAAATAATAATTATTTACTAATTGTATATAATAGATAATATGGAATATAATGCGCTATTAATATTAGTATGTATTTAGAATTCTTGAAATATAACGCTAAGACTTAATCTGTTTTAGATTAAGTCTAGAGCTTTTTCGTAAAAAAAGTACGTTTTATGAGCTGTTTTACATAATATATTCTTATCTGCGAATTCTTTTAATACTTTAATTAATGTTGGTTTTTATATTGTAATTTGGATCATAATATATGTGTATGATATTATTAATTTATTATTTATTTAATAATATCTACGTGTTTAGAGTCAGTTATTGCAGAATTGTTTTGATTTCATTAGCGTTTTTCTAATCACTTTTACTTGAATTTGAGGGAATAATATATCATGTAATGTATTTAACAACGCTTGTACATTTATAGGTTTAAAAAATCCAAATTTCTGGGGACACAATGCCATATTATCAACTAAAGAAAGAAGTGAAAAGTTGTTATGTAACTTCAAGTAACTAGTAAAATATATTTTACTAAGTGTACTACTAATAATTTGGTATCATGTCCCCATTATTTTTAATTATTAACTGTAATTGAGATTGAATTACCGCAAATTTCTGCCTGTTCAATCTTGCTAATGTATTCACAATTACATGGATTATTTATTTTTAATATTTTATCATTAGGAAATGTACTACTTATTACCTTATTAATAAATAAAAATAATTTATTAAAGGCATCATTTGAAGAATCTTCAAATGGTTGATGTTCTAAATAAAATGTTTCCTTTTCACTATCTGCATGAATATGATAATTAAATTCTGATTTACTAATTTGTTCAATATATGATTTTATAATTATTCCATTTTGTGTTTTAAATTCGATATCTTGTATAATTGACATTATAATTCCTTCTTTTTATTAAAATTTTCTAGTAAATATAACGTTTGACTTCAGCTACGCTCTGCGTTCGCTGATAGGATTTGTTATGGATTTAATTTTTTAAAAATGTTTACTATCGCTGGCTTTTTTTCTATGACTCGTGTAAGCATTATTGAACCACTTTCTATGTTCTTCTTTTTACTTCCTTTTATTAGATAATCACATGTATACATATCAACTATTTGATTATCTCTTGAAACAACAACTACACCTTTTTTTACTATTTCATAAGTATCATTTTGCGGAAATTTTAACAATGATAGATGTTGTTTCAGTGTTTTATCTTTACTCGTAGAGTATAATGACCGTAATTTATTGTCACTTCTATACATTAAAATTTGCACAGGCATTAATAAGTGACTGTATTCTTTTTTTAATGATTCATTGAGAAATATTTTATGGGTTACTGTCCAAGTACCAATTAAATCATTTTTTACACATCTTCTTAAATCTTCAACTGCAAATAACAATTGATAATTCAAAATTAACAACCATCCAATTAGTAATATATTTTTCATTGTATCTCCATAACGTTTTAATTGAGGGACAAGGTAATTTAACGAGTCTAATCTTTAACATTCATATATCCTATTGCGATACATAAGTCATAGAGTATAGTCATCAATTACCTTGTTTCTCTCCAATATTTTGTTAGATAAATTAGCATTTAAGTAAGTAATCTATCTGTCCATTCTTTTTCTGATTGTACTAATCTTTTCTTATCGACACCAATCTTAGAACAAGGTTCTTTATATTCTGAATGCTTTAAAAATTTAGAAAGTTTTAATGCAATCAACAATTTGTTAAAACTATTAAGTTTCATACATTCTGTATATACTCTATCTCTATTATATTTTCCTGATTCTACTTTTGCGTCTGCAGCACTTTTAATATCTGCAGGAGGAAGATCATCTAAACATGTAGCTTCAGCCCATAATAAATCAATTAAGATAAGACATCTTCGTCTTATTCCATCATGGTAAACTAACCAATCTTGGATTTCATTTCTTATATTATGATGTTTTTCAGAGTCATACTGATAATCTCTATTACTGTAGCTTTTATCTAGTAATGCTCTAAGTGGTTTACTATTACGTAACAACTCTGTACCAAAGATTGGATAGACATCACTTATGTCAAGTTGTTTTTTAAGTACTTTAATACAAATATCGCTTATTGTTATAAAAATTACTCTTGAAGAATCTAATGCCCAAATACTTGGAGTAGATTGACTAGATTTCTCTTTTAAAAGTATGAATTGATTAATAGTTTTTTCATTTACGACTTGGTAATAATTTTCTTCACTTCTTCCTATAAATATAACTGCACCCCAATCTCTTCTACTGTTAAACCATCTTTTTCTGTACTCTTCTATCAAATTAAATTGACTTTGCCGATTTTGTGTTATTAAAATTTTCAATTGTGTAAATCCAACTATTGATAATAAAACAGTCGAAACTGCGGTTATTAGGTCACTATCCATAAATATTTTTCCTTACTTTCAAGATTTTTCTTTGGATCTGACGACTGAAGTGAGTGACTCTATATTAATTTAGCTAATGACTTCAATTTGAATTAGAAATTCGATTGTGTATCTTATTTCTCTAGATTTATTTTATTAGAAAATTTTACTATAATTTTCAACTCTTATTGTTCCATCATTTTTTACCCAAAAAACTTCAATTCCTATTTCTTGTAGGGTTTGTTTAATTGGTTCAATTAATGAAAGATGTCCTTTTGTTTCAGGAAAAGCTATTCCAGACAATGAACTATTTTCTTCTTTCATTTTTATTGCTCTGTAAAGTGCCTGTGAAACATGCACTTGTTTTTGAGAACTATTAAATTCTTTTCCAAAACGATTTGAGCTTTCCTTTGATGATGTTTCACCTTTTGCTTCAATATAAAATTTTTGTTCTTTATCGTTTATTGCAACAATATCATCACCTTTTTGATTTTCATCTAGTTGTTGAAGTATCACAAAATTATTTTTTTGAGATACTCACAAACTGAAAAAATTACATTAGATTCAAATAACATTTATGTTCCTTTTGTTTTCTAACTATTAACTAGATGTCTAGTCTCTATCTCTTATTTTTTCACAAAAAGAACAACAATCATCAAGATTATCAGTTACATTTTTTATAAACTCAGAAAGTTCTTTTCTATTATTCTTAAAAATAGAAACTAATGAATCATTTTTTGTAATTAGGCTATTACCTAATTTATATGCATCTTCAAAATCATCTGTTACTACAAAATATGTAATGTCGTGCATTTCACACTTGTCTAATATACCAACTCGTAATGATATTTCCTCTGCTACTGCTTGTTTCGATTCTTGTTCATCTTGGTAATGTAATACTTGTCCCATTTTTTATCCTTTTAATAAAATATTCTGATATCTAACGTCGGTATTGAGGAACAAAGTAAGTAACGGTCAACTCCCATTAAATTGTAAGCATCTCTCGCGAACAATTTAACCTAAAAGTTTTCTCATCTACTACTTCGTTTTCTCCAATTAATTGTTATGTGTGTTACTTTATTGACTAAAGTAATATCCAATCATTTTGTTATATTTTTTCTTTAAATGTTTGTCCAAATATTATTAATAGAGCTGCACCGGCAAAAGCAATATAGATACCAGCATCCGATAATCTCTCTATAACTGAGGAATCAAATGCACCATAAATTAATAATAATCCAGTTGGAACAGAACTCCCAGCAAGACCAACAACCAATAGGTCTGCAAGATTATTCTTTCTATCTTTTTTGTAATTCAAACAGACTAATGCAAAAAATGATAAGAGTCCAAATGATGTTGCACCATATTTTATTATATCATCCAAAAAATCAGGAGTCATTTTTATTACCTTCTTTTGTTAAATTGGCAATTATATAACCTGCAGCAGCACCAACTAATGCACCAAAAAGTCCTAACCCTAAACTTGCAGCTAATATTCCACCTCCAATTACTGCCCCAGCATCAGATACTTCTTCCTTCTTGATCTTTGCTATTTGAATATGAAATCCATTTATTTCAATATTTTGAATAACTTCTTTTTGATTTACAGCAATAAGGGGTGAATCTTCATCAAAGTTAATTGATTTAAAGTACTCTAAATCTCCAATTTTACTCAAAGTATCTTTAGAAATATCTGTTTCAAGGTCTGTATCTTCTTTTACAAAAAGGTACGCACCTTTTATGTTAATTAATTTATATATATCGCAATTCATAATTGTATAATCTTTCCTTTTATATAATGAGGTTATGAGAAACAATATTTTTAATGTTTCATCAATTAAATTTATATCTCTCTCATAAGAGATATATAACTCAAAGTATTATCTTTAGTTATGTGTATCATCTTAAATACTAATATATTACAGTTATATTACTATTTAAGTACTTTAATTTTATATGTAAAAGATAAAATAGTTAGAGTTTATTGATTATTTTATATAGACACAGCTATAACTCTTGTTTTTTCCTAACTATCATTTATCATAGGCACATAACACCGCATTATATTTCTTCTTTGAGACACAAATCAGCATCTTTACTTATTGAGTTTATATATTCATTCACTAACTTATATATGGCATTGTAAACCCCTAAAACATTTTCAACTTTTATCTCTATTTGCTTGCCATTAGAAATTCCACCATGATGAGTAAATAAATTTCTTTGCTCTAGAAGTTTCTCAGTATGTTCTAGCTTAAGAATTGGCATGCGCAAATTGAAAAATACTAACGATAGGCGAGCAATTTGAATTGGATCATGGAGAGTTGCCTTTTTAAGACGTCCCCTTAAGAAACCTTCGGTGCTATTAACTTTTAGTCTTAGGTAATTTCGATCTTTATCTTCAAGCTTATCTATATTAGTTATAGCCATTTTCATATAACTTGATTTATTACAACAGACATCAAAGAAATCATGGATAAAACTTTCGTAAGCAGAAATAATACCCACTAATAAAATTCCCAAATGAAAATTATTATCATGTTTCTCTTCGCTAGGAATAGCTTGACGTAAAGAGCTCATATTTGAATTGAATGCATTGATTGTACATTCTAAATCTGAAAACACATCCATCCATTCACATGCATCATCCATTTTTTGAAATAGTAAATCTAGTTCACGGTTATCTTCTTCTAACTCTTTTTCAAAAGCTTCAAAGTCAAAGTCATCTTCTTCCATATATACTCCTTTATTAGGCCAAATTCTGAAACATAACGTTTTAAAGTGAGAGACAAGGCAATTTGACGATCTTGTAACTTGAACTTTTAATATCTTATTTCGACACATAAAAACTCTAGTTTAATCTATTTAGCCTTGTTCTTCTCCTCTGTTTTGTTGTGTTGAATCAATTTACGCTTCATCATCAAATAAACTTCTACTCTTTAATTCTTCTTTTTCTTTCTTCTTTTTACCTTTTAAGGTAACTCTTTTGATTCCAATTGTATCTGTGACTTCCAATACTGTTTGAACTGAGTAACTTGGCTGGTTTATCATATCCCCAAATTCATCATATTTTGTTCTAATTTGCAAAGTACAAATGATAGAATTACCATTAGCGAATTTATATTTTTTGTCAACAACTTCTTTTTTAAACTTTCTATCACCCATACTAAAACTTATTAATTCATCTTTATATAAACCTTTCCATTTATATGTACCATTATTTAACACTGGTGATATTATTTCAATATTTGCTTCTTCATCTATTTCTGTTTCTATATCGTCTTCTAATATAAAGTTCTTAAAGTCTTCTTTTTTAACTTTATATTCAACATTAGTTTTAATGTCTTTAAATCCTATTTCTTGTATTTTACTGTAACAATCTACTTTTTTATAATAGTTTGATACATCTCTTATTACACCTTTGTCTTCAAATAATTTGTTAACTTCAAATGTCTTTTTTTTATTATCTAATTTTAAACCTTTTAATGTTTCAACTTGTATTTGTTTAGCTAATTCAATTACAACTGCATCTTTTATAAAATAATGAGTGACAATATCATTTATGGCAGGTGTGAATCCTCCAAATATAAGACCACCTACAAAAATTAGATTTTCTTTTATTCCACCTTCTTCATATGCTGATGTATCAATATTAAAATTTTCAATATTCAAAATATTAGAAATTTTATAAATTGCATCAATCAGGTCTTTATCAATTTTATTTTTTACAATTGCATTCATAGAATGTGAGTTGTCATTAAAATAATAGTGGATTTGAAATTTACTTTCTAAATTTTCATTCATACAATTGTTTATCTTTCTTTAAATTGATTTTGTTTTTCATAATATTTGAGAATATAGACACAACTCTTTATTAGTAGTACATAATATATGAATTACCCTTAATAATAACTATTATCATACACTTTTAATGTTAGATTCTACTTTTTCAAGATCCCTTAAATAAGGGATTCTAAGAAAAAACATTACAATATGACATACTATTTTACATTATTGCAAATTTGGACTATTATTTAGGTGTTAGATTAAGACCTATTTTAGTAGGTAAATCA
>JABSON010000146.1 GCA_013215915.1 Campylobacteraceae bacterium
AAAACCAATATATCAAGCTGTTTTGGGAGCTCATTTCGTTTTTTGAGGTCCCCCAAGCCGGCAATTTTCAAACTCAATTATTGTTTTAGAGAAGCTTAAAAAAAAATTCAAAATCCATAGTTTATTATTAATAAAAAACAAAACAAGAATAGAAATTATACTTAGTACAAATATAAGCTCTATTATTGAAAATGTTTTTTTCATCAAATACTAGGAAGTAATTCTGAAATTTTTTCTAATTCATTTTGTAATAAATTATGTTCTTGACCTAATCTTATATAAGCTAATAAAAGTTCTCTAGTTTCTACATTTTCTTCTGTACTTAAAAATTTAATTAGTATTTTTTCTAATTTTTCATCGATATTAAAAGAATATGCTAAATTATCTATGTGAAAAGTAAGTTCTTTTTTCATTAGTTACCTTTACTCGATCTTAAAGTACTATCAATTTTCAAGATAAGATCTTGGTTGTTTTTAAAAAATTCATCATTCTCTTTTTCTAGTATTTCTAGACGCCTTTGCAAGGAACCATTTTCAGCTTTTAATGAAGAATAATCATTTTTAAGTTTTTCAATTTGTTTATTAATGCGCTCTACTATATTCATATTAAAATATTATCAAATTTTTCATTGGTATTTAATAAATAAGATTAAAAATTTCTTTTATTATTGAAATTTTGTCATATTTCCTAAATAAATGAAGAATAAAATCAAATTATTCTTCAATTAATAGAATTCCTTGCTCATAAAGAGCAGAAACAGCTTTTCCCCAAGATGAAAAATGTTTAACTTCATTAGCATCAAATTTAAAAACTTTTATTATTTCTGAAATTAAATCAATTTCACTTAAATCTAATCTATTATCAATATGTATTAAAATCATTGACTCTAATAAAACAATTTTTTTAGATTTTTTAGATTTAAATTCATTTAGAGTAACAAGTAAATCAAAATCATCATTTGAGAAACCATTAGAATTCTCAATTCCCATTTCAGCACAATATTCTTCAATTATATTTTCTTCTGCTTCTCCATAATGACCATCAGCTCTTGCTAAATAATGTGATAATTGTAAAAAAGCAAATTTTTCTCTTGTTTGTAGTTTCATAAGTAACATATAAATCCTTCATATTTGAATTATATTATAAAGTATAAAAGTTAATGAATTATAAATTCCTATGCCCAACCTGGAAAAAGTTTTATTAATCCACTTGACATAAACTCAACTGCAATAGAAGCTAATATTATTCCCATAATCCTTGAAATTACATTAATACCAGTGAGTCCTAGTTTTTCTGATAAATAAGCAGCTGCTCTTAAAAAAAGAAATATATTTAAAATTAAAATAGCTACAATCAAACTCATAATAGATAAGTGAGAGAAAGAAGTAGATACATTTGAGAATACAATAACAGTAGAAATTGCCCCTGGTCCCATAATTAAAGGAATTGCTAAAGGAATAATTGCTAAGTCTTTATTTGACACTTTTGCGTCTTCTAATTCTTCAGGTGTAGATTTAGCTCCTGGTATTTTTGCATTAATCATATTAATAGCTAAAGATAGAAGCAAAATTCCACCTGCTACTCTAAAAGCATCAATACTTATATTAAAAAAACCTAAAATTGATGTTCCTAACCAAACAGAAGATAAAGCGACTGCTAGTCCATATATTGAAGCATTTTTTGCTAAAGTTTGTTTTTCTCTTTTTGATTTGCCTGCTGTTAAATTAACAAATATAGGTAAAGCAGAAAACGGCCCCATTATTGCAAATACACCAAAAAATATTTTTATATACTCTTCATATTCTAACATCTAAAATGCTTTAATAGATAAAACTGGAAATACTTCTAATAAACCAGATGTAATAAATTCAATAGAAATAGAAGCCAAAATAAGTCCCATAACTCTTGAAATAATATTAATTCCTGTAATTCCTAGTTTTTTACTAATAAATGTTGCCATTTTTAATGTAAAAAAGATATACACAGAAAGCCCAATAATGATAAAACCCATTATAATTAAATGGGAAAAAGAACTTGATTGTTCTGAATAAATAATAATAGTAGAAATAGCACCAGGACCGGCTATTAAAGGAATAGCCAAAGGAACAACTGCAATTTCTTTTATATTAACACTTTTTTTCTTGGCTTCTTTTAATTCAGATTTTGTAGATTTTGCTTTTGGAACTTTAGCATTTAACATATTAATAGCCATTAATAAAAGTAAAATTCCACCTGCTATTTTAAAAGAAGATATTGATATTCCGAAAAAAAGTAAAATATTTTTACCAATAAATACAGAGATAATACCTGCAACACATGCGGCAATTGCAGCTGTTTTTGCAGTTTCGTTTTTCTCTCTTAGAGAATGAGATGATGTTAAATTAACAAATATAGGTATTGCAGCAAAGGGTGAAAAAATAGTCATAATACCGATTGTAATTTGAAGGTATGAATTAATATCTAACAAAATATTCCTTTAAAATATTGATTTAAAAATTTCTGATATTCTATTCCTTTTTTGCTTTATTTAAAGCACAAAAAAAGGCAAATAAAACTAATTATTTGCCTTTTAATTAAATTTAAAATTTATTTAAACTTATGCACCAAGGTATTTTTTTCTAATTTCATCTGAATTAATTAAATTAGAAGATATATCTTCTAAAGCAATTTCTCCATTTTCTAAAACATAAGCATAATCAGATACTTCTAAAGCAGCATAAGCATTTTGCTCAACTAATAAAATAGTAATACCTTCATCTCTTAAAGTTTTAATAACTTCAAATAATTCCCCAATAATTTTAGGAGCAAGTCCTAGTGAAGGTTCATCTAACATAAGTAATCTAGGACTTGACATTAAAGCCCTAGCAATAGCTAACATTTGCTGCTCTCCCCCACTCATAGTTCCAGCTAAATCATGACGTTTTTTATCAAGTCTTGAAAACATTTTATACATTTTTTCTTTTAGTTCTTCAAACTTATCGTCATTATTAAAAGCACCCATTCTTAAGTTTTCTTCAATAGTCAAATTCACAAAAACTCTTCTTCCTTCAGGAACTAAAGCAATTCCTTGTTGGATAATTTTATGAGTTTTTTCTTTTGAAATGTTTTTTCCATCATAAACTAAATTTCCGCTTCTTTTAACATCATTTACAATAGCTTGTAGAGTTGAAGTTTTTCCAGCTCCGTTTGATCCAATAAGTGAAACGATTTGACCTTTTTTCACTTCAAAGTTAATTTTTTTAACAGCTTTAATAAGTCCATAATATACTTCTAAATTTTTTACTTTAAGCATGTTTAAAATCTCCTAAATAAGCTTTAATTACTTCTTCATCTTTAATTGCATCTTTAATATCACCAATGAAAATAGTTTTACCATAATCTAAAACCATTACTTTATCACATAAATGATTTACAAATTTCATATCATGTTCAATTAATAAAATTGTAATATCAAATTCATCTCTAATTTTAAAAAATAGTTCTGCTAATTCTTTTGTTTCTAAAGGATTCATACCAGCAGCAGGTTCATCTAAAAGTAAAAGTTTTGGATTAGCAGCAAGTGCCCGTGCAATTTCTACTTTTCTTTGTTGTCCATAAGAAAGTGCAGTTGCTAAATCATCTGCAAATTCTTTAATTCCTAAAACATCTAAAATCTCTAAAGCTCTATTTTTAAACTTTCTCTCTTCTTTAAAAAAGCGAGGAAGTCTAAAAATACTCTCTAAATATGTATAATTTGCTTGATAATCAAATCCAATTAATACATTATCTAAAACAGACATTGACTTAAATAATCTAATATTCTGAAAAGTTCTAGCAATTCCTTGATGTACAATTTTATGAGGTTTAACACCATCAATTCTTTGTCCAAAGAATTTAATAGTTCCTTCTGTGGGTTCATAATTACCAGTAATTATATTAAACATAGTAGTTTTACCAGCCCCATTAGGACCAATTAAACCAAAAATTTCTTTTGAGTTAACAGTAAAAGAGGTATCATTAATAGCTATAACACCACCAAATTTTTTGGTAATGTTAGATACTTCTAAAATCATTTTTTAGCCTTTTTTCTTTTGAATAAATCTTTTAATTCTTTTTTACCCATTAATCCTTCTCTTGCAAAAAGCATTACTAAAATTAAAATTAATGAAAAAACAACCATTCTTAAACCAGGCATTGCTTCCATCTCGAATCCTAGAATATTCATAGGTTCATCTAAGAATCTTGCATACTCTAATCCTGCCATTACAAAAATTGTTCCTATAATTGCACCTGTTGTACTTCCTAATCCACCTAATACAATTATAATCAATAATTGGAAAGTTAAAAAGAATGAGAATAAATCTGGAGAAATTGATGTTAATAGTGCAGCTAATAAACCACCACCAACTCCTTCAAAAAATGCTGAAGTAGTAAATGCTAACGTTTTAATCTTAAAAGTATTAATACCCATAGCAGTTGCTGCATCTTCATCGTCCCTTACTGCTTTCATAGCTCGTCCAAATCTTGAGTAAATAATATTTAAAATAGCTAAAACAGCTACAATTGCTAATCCACCAGTCCAGTATAAATTACTAGCTTCTGGAATATCATTAATACCTAAAGATCCATTTGTAATTTCAGGTGAATTAATAGCTAAAATTCTAATAATAAATCCAAAACCTAAAGTTACAATTGCTAAATAATCTCCTCTTACTCTAAATACAGGAAATGCTAAAGATAATGCTAGCAAAGCTGAAATAGTACCTGAACAAAACAGAGCAAATCCAAAATCACTTTGAAGTGCCAAAATCCAAGGATATGGATCTTCTATATCATATTGATACAACATTGTATCAGCATCAACCATTAAAATAGCAGTTACATAAGCACCAATAGCAATAAAACCATTAGGTTCAAGTGAAAACTGCCCCGTAATACCATTAATTAAATTATAAGAAACTGCTAAAATAATAAAAATAGCAACATTATTCATAATTCTAATTGTATATTCATCAAAAGTATTTTGAGCAAAATTAATAAACCACATAGCTGCAATAATAATTGCTAAATTAATTAATCTATCTTTTGTAAAAATTGAATCTATCATATTAGAACCTGCTCTTTTCTAAATCTTTACCCATAATTCCAGTTGGTTTAAATAATAAAACTAAAATTAAAAAGATAAAAGCAAATGCATCTTTATATCCACCCATTTCAGGCCAGAAAGCAATAACTACAACTTCAGTAAATCCAATGATAAATCCACCCATTACAGCACCTGTAACTGAACCAATTCCACCTACAACAGCAGCTGCAAAAGCTTTAAGCCCTACTAAAACACCCATCATAGGTTCAATACTAGGATAATTTACAGCCCAAAATATTCCACCAATAGCAGCAAGTGCAGATCCTAGTGCAAAAACTAATGCAATAATTCTATTTGCATCAATTCCCATTAGATTTACAGTTTTAATATCAAAAGATAAAGCTCTAATAGCCATTCCGTATTTTGTTCTGTATAAAACAAATAAAATACCAATTAATAAAATAAGTGTAATAACAGGTACTGTAATTGAAGCTACTGAAAAAATCACACCCGAAACATCAAATATTTTTTCCATATATTCTGGAACTGGAAAAGGTTTTGAAACACCTCCAACAAATACAGTAAATGCATTTTCTAAAAAAAATGAAATACCTATTGCTGTAATCAATAAAGAAATCTTTGGAGCTTCTCTTAGAGGTTTGTAAGCAATTTTATCCATTAAAACACCTAAAAATGCAGAAAAAACAATTGCTAAAAATATAGTTATAGGAAATGAAATTCCTAAAATATTCATACTTGCATAAGCAAAAAAAGCACCAACCATCATAATATCACCATGTGCAAAGTTAATAAGTCTTAAAACTCCGTACACCATTGTATAACCAATCGCAATCAGGGCATACATGCTGCCCAAACTAAAACCGTTTACCATTTGTTGCATAAACGTTAATATATCCATAAAATCTCCCTAATTCTTTTACAAATAATTGGAATAAAAAAACTAACTAAATTAATTTTCTTATTACAACACTAGTTTAGTTTATAAAACTAAACTAGCTTAAACTTATGGTTTAACTGTAGCTTTAAATACAGCTTTTCCATTTTTGATAATTTTAATAACAGCTGATCTTGTAGCATTACCATTCTTATCAATTGAAATCGTTCCAGATACTCCATTAAAGTTTGTAGTTTTTTTAATCTCACTATTAATACAAACTGAGTTTGTTGGATCTTCACATCTATTCATTGCAGCAATTAATACATTATAAGTATCGGCACCTAAAGCAACAAAAGAATTTAAAGATTTATCACCAGTTTCTTTTTCATGAAAAGAAACAAAGTCAGCTGATCTTTTTGATGGAGGATTTGAATAATCAAAGAAATCTGTAAACATATAACCTTCAATAGATTTTCCACCTAAATCAATAAATGTTTGATTAGCAACTCCATCACCTGAAAACATAGGCTTATTTAAACCTAATTGTTTTGATTGTCTAGCAATCATTGAAGCTTCTGGATGATATAAAGGTAAAAACATAAAGTCAGGATTGATTCTTTTAATTTGAGAAACTACTGCTTTAAAGTCTTTATCACCTGATGTGATTTTCATTTTTTTTAGAATTTTACCACCAAGTTTTGTAAATGCTTTTTTAAATGCTTTATTTAATCCTAGTGAATAAACCTGAGCTTGATCAATAATAACAACAGCAGTTCTTAACCCAAGTGTATTATAAGCGTAAGAAGCTACAACTTCACCTTGAAATGAATCTGTAAAACAAACTCTATTGGCATATGATCTTCTAGAAGTTAACTTATCTAAAGTTGCAACAGATGCAATTACTGGAATTTTCTTTTTCTCAGCAATAGCAATTACTTGAGCAGTATTAGTTGATGTTAAAGCACCTAAAATTGCAACAACTTTATCAGAAGAAATTAATCTTGTAGTTGCGTTTGCAGTTTCAACTTTATCACCTTTATTATCTAATAAAATGATTTTAATAGTATCACCATTTTTTAGTGTAGGTTGTAATTTATGAGCTAGTGTAACTCCTAAACTAGCTACTTGTCCATAAGCAGCAATTGGTCCAGACATTGGCATAACTGCACCAATTTTTATTTCTTTTGCATTAATTGCAACAGATGCTAATGATGCAGCTAAAACAATATTTAAAATTTTATTCATGTAAACTCCTTTTAGTATTATACTTTGATAAATAAATATAATATTTAAATTAGTCTACATAAAATATATATAAAAGATAGTTAAATATCCAAGTATTGGAAGAAAGAAGAAGATTTATGTGTAATTTACTGCTTTTTTTACAATTTGATATTCTTAACTATTTACTTTAATAAATAAGGCAAATCTCTTTTTAAAGATTCAAGCAAATCTTCATTAATAAAAAAATCTCTACAGAATAAAAGCTCTCTATCGAAAATAATATACAATTATATAACAG
>JABSON010000147.1 GCA_013215915.1 Campylobacteraceae bacterium
ACATTTTACACAGTACAAGTATTTTAACAATGTCTAGACATTGACTATTATTTATATGTTTATTTAATTTTTTATTGTTTCAGTGAAGTATAATTTAGAATATTATTTACTGAGGACGAACTCTTGAGTGTTTGAAAAATATTTAAACAATCATTTTGAAGTAGATATTCTTTATTTCTCAAAAAGTAAATATGATTTTGAGATTAAAAATAAAAATACTTTTATAATGCCTTTACGATATAAACATGAAATTGTAAAAGAGCTTGATAAAAATGGGATTTCATTAGATGATTATTCTTATGTTTTTGTAAGAAATCATACCTCTATTTTAAAAGAAGTTTTAAAAAGAAAAACTGTAAGTAATTTTAAATTAGGTTTTAGATTATCATTTCCAAAAAGAGTTGCAAAACTTGAAAAAGATGAAGCTAATAATAAAAAGAGTTTTTTTGATGTAATAAGTAATAAAATTAAAACATTCTCAGAAGTATCCTTAATTAATGAATGTGATATATTTTTACCAACTTCTTTACAAATGAAAGCTGATTATTTAGCCTCAGTAACTACAAGAACTTTTGTAATACCTTGTGCTATTGATCCTGAAGTATTAGAAGAAAATATTCAACATGAAGAAACATATAAAAGATTTTTTTATGCAGGAACTTTAGATAAATTAAGAGAATTTGAAACAATTTTAGATGCTTTCTCTCAAATTGATAATAAAAAATACAAATTAATGATTTCTACAAAAGATCCAAAATATGCGGAAGAATTATTATCTTCTTATCCACAATTAAAAGATTCTATAGAAATTTATTCTGCAAATACAAAAAAAGAACTTTTATCTTTAATTTCAAAAGCAGATATAGGATTAGCAATATTACCTAATAAAGTTCTGTTTAATAGTTCAACTCCTATGAAAGTTTTAGATTATTACTCATCTGCAATTCCTTGTATAATGTCTAAAAATGAAAATAACTTATCTATTTTTGAAGATAACAAAAATGCTTGGTTATGTGATTTTACAAAAGACAATATTAAAGAAAAACTTGAATATATTATATCTTTATCAAAAGATGAAGTAAAAGATATTGGAATTCAAGGTCAAAATAGATTATTAGATATAAGAAACTATAAAAGAATAGCAGCAGATTTAGCTCATCAGCTAAATATTTTATAAGAGTTTATGTAAAAACATAAACTCTAGGATATTTTAAGACTTTTTAATACAGGCTAAAACTATTTCTCTAAGTGTTTTACATGCAACTGCTGTTGAAACACCAGAAGCATCGTGCTTAGGAGATAGTTCAACTAAATCAATACCTACTACATTTTCAAGCTTAGATAACATACCAATGATTTCTAACATTTGATGAAAGTTAATTCCACCTGGCTCTGGAGTTCCAGTTCCTGGAAATACACTAGGATCAAAAACATCTAAATCAATAGTAATATATACAGCTTTGTTTTTTAATCTTTCCACACAGGCTGGTAAAGTATTATAAGTAAACTTCTCTAAATTTGAATTTTCTTTTGCCCAATCAAATTCTTCTTTTAAGCCTGATCTAATACAAAATGAATTTAAATTCTTTGATCCTACTATTGAAGCAATTCTTCTAATTACTGTTGCATGTGAGAATTGTTCATCTAAATAATGCTCACGTAAATCTGTATGTGCATCAAAATGAATAATATGTAAATCTTTATGGATCTTACTTAAAGATTTAACAGGAGCATAAGTAATTAAGTGTTCTCCACCTATCATCACAGGGATTTTATTAGCTTTTGTGATTTGATCAACTGTATCTTCAATCATTTCTAAAGCTTTCATTTTATCACCAAAAGGTAATTCTAAATTTCCATAATCAAATAGTTTTAGATCTTCTAAATCAAGATCTAAATAAGGTGAGTAAGACTCAATTGCCCAAGAATCCTCTCTCATAGCGGAAGGTGCAAATCTTGCACCTGGTTTAAACGATGTTGTTCCGTCAAAAGGAGCTCCAAACAAAACGGCTGATGATTCTTCAAAATCATCCTCAAAACCTATAAATGTAACACTTTGTGCTTTCATTATTTTAATTTCCTTTCAAAATTGTACATATCTTTAAATCTAAAAGATATTAAGTTTTCTAATATTGCAAAAATTACAATATAATTTATAAATGAACTTCCACCATATGAAAACATAGGAAGAGGAAGCCCAACTACTGGGGCAAAACCAATTACCATTAAAATATTAATACTCATATTTAAAAACAGCAATAAAGCCAAACCAGATGCAAAACACCTGAGAATATAATCATCTGTATAATAATAATTCATGGATAAAAGATGAAAAATTAAAAACAGATATATTAAAATCAACATAAAAGCACCAATAAAACCATATCTTTCAACTAAAAAAGCAAAAATAAAATCACTTGTAGCAATAGGTAAAAACTTTAATTGTGTTTGTGTTGCATCTTCATAACCTTTTCCAGTAACTCCACCTGAACCAATAGCAATAATAGACTGCTGCACATGATAAGATGGTTTTTCCGAAATAAAATCAGTAATTCTCTTTTTTTGGTAATCTTTTATTAAATAAGTATATATTAAAGGTGAAGAAATAGCTAAAATAAAAACTATAGAAGCCCAAATTCTCCAATTTACTCCCATAATAAAAAGAACTCCATAAGCTAATAGAAGTAAAACTAAAGCTGTTCCTAAATCTGGCTCTTTAACAATTAATAAAAAAGGAACCCAAATATAAAATGAGAAATGTAAAAAATCTTTAAGCTCATAACCACGTCCATGCTTAGGTGGAGGATTTTTGTTAACTAAATAACCTATCATTAATAAAAAAATAGGTTTTATAAGTTCACTAGGTTGTAAAGTTAAAGATAAACCAGGAATGGCTAACCATCGTTGTGCTCCTAATTTAGTAATACCAAAAAATTCAACTGCAAGGAGTAAAGCTACACCTAACCAATATAAAAATGGTATAATGCCTAAATTGTTTCTAATAGGTAAAATAAATACAAATAAAAATGCAGCAAAAGATAGTGAGAAATACACTAATTGTTTATTTGCTAATATTGTATTTGTTTCACTAATTAAATGATGAGACAAAAATATCAATGGTAAAATAAAAATTATAATTAAATAATCAAAATGTGAAATAATTCTTTTATCAAAAAAACGCATAACGAAAGAGTATCTAAAAATGAATAAAATACATATTGTAGAAGAGACAAATAGACTAGATAAGTTTATTTCTTTAAAAGAAAACGAAACAAGAAACCAAATTGAACAGTTAATTAAAAAAGGTTTTGTAAGTGTTAATGGTAAAGTTGTAACAAGACCAGGTGTTAAATTGAAGCTTGATGCAAAAGTTGAAATTAATTTTGATGAAATTGAAAAATCAAAGATTAAAGAAGAAGAAAGTTTATATAAAGTAGATTTTGATGTTGAAGTTATTTATGAAGATGATGAAATTCTTGTAATTAACAAACCATATAGTTTAATTGTTCATGGAGCTGCATCTGTTAAAGAAGCTACTTTAGTTGATTGGTTAAAATTAAGAAATATTTCTTTATCAACAATTTCAGGTGAAGAAAGACATGGAATTGTACATAGACTAGATAGAGGAACTTCTGGTGTGATGGTAATTGCTAAAACAAATGCAGCACACGTAAGTTTATCAAAACAATTAGAAGAAAAAACTATGGGAAGATATTATTTAGCAGCAATTGATTTAGCTTTAAAAGAAGATGTTACAATTGAGAATTTAATTGGTAGATCTTCAAGTAATAGATTAAAAATGGGTACAGTTGATAATGGTAGATTTGCAAGATCTTCTTTCGCAAAAGTACAATTAAGTAAAAACGAAAAATATGAACTTATTGCTTGTAAATTATACACAGGAAGAACTCATCAGATTAGAGTTCACTTAAGCACTATTCATAGGCATATTTTAGGTGATAATTTATATGGTTTTAAGGGCGAATTAAATAAAATTAGAAGATTTTATTTACATGCTTATAACTTGTATTTAATACACCCTAAAACAAATGAACAAATGAACTTTACGGCAAACTTAGCAAATGATATGACTGAGTTTTTAAATAAAGAATTTAATATGGAGATTTTACATGAAAAACTTAATAAAGATAATATCAGCAATCTTTTTAATTCTAGTTCTGAGTTCTTGTCAGAATAATTTAAGTACACCAAATAAGCCAAAAATTGATTCTTCTTTAGAAAAAATAGAAGATAATTCAATTAGATCTTTAAGTGACATTACGGCTGTTGCTTTTGAATGGAGAAAAGTTGATGATGTAAAAGTTGTTGGATATAATTTATATAGAGCTAATGCTTTAGAAAATAAAGGAAAATTAACAAAAATTAAATTTATTAGAAATAAATATACAACACATTATTTAGATACAAAATTAGAAGCAAATACATCATATCTTTATGCTTTTTCATCTGTAAATTCTAATGGTTTTGAATCAACAATATCTAAATCAATTAAAGTTACTACTAGAAAAGTACCAAATTCAGTTGCTTTAATTCAAGTTATATCAAATTTACCAAAACAAATAAAAATTGTTTGGAGACCCCATACAAATGAACAAATTTCTTATTACAAGATTCAACGTTCAAGTAATGAAGATCCAGAATGGGATACTTTAGAAACAATTAAAGGTAGATTACAAGCTGAATATATTGATAATAACTTAGATAATAATGTAGTTTATAAATATAGACTTTTATCTTATACTTTTAAAGATATTCAATCAATTCCAAGTAAAATAGTTATTGGACAAACAAAACCATTACCAAACGGTATTATAGATTTAAGAGCAAGTAAAGATTTACCGAAAAAAATTAAATTACAATGGAAGCCATCAACACAAGAAGATATTGCATATTATGTTATATATAAGAATGCATCATCTTCTGGGTCTTTTTCAAAAGTTGTAAGATTAAATAAAAATACATATGCATATGATTATTTAGAAGCAGAAGATGGAAAAAATATATTTTTTAAAGTTACTGCAATTGATAATGATAAATTAGAAAGTAGTTTAAATAAAAACCCAGTTATGGGTATAACATTAAATAAACCAGAAAAACCAGTTATGACTTTAGCTCAGATTACTGAGAATAGAGCTATTTTAAATTGGTCTAGGGGTGATAATAGAGCTAAATCATATATTGTTTATAAAACTATTCAAACTGGATATTTTGATAAACAAAATATAAAATTTACAAATATCTCAAATCTTAGATTTGAAGATGAAGAAATAGTAAAAGGTGTAGAATATAAATATTCTATTCAAGCAGTTGATGAATTCGGAATTTTATCTGATAAAACAGAAGAATCATTATTAAAATTAAGAAAATAAAAAGTAGATTATGCCACATATTATATATAAAAAAAACGATATATTAGAAACACCAGCACAGTGTGAAGATACAGCATTTGATTTTTTAGCGAAATCATATAATTTCAATAATGAAAATAGAATACCAGAATATAAAGTTGGTTTAAAACATGATAACCAAGAATGTTTATTAACTATTAAATCAAAAGATGAAAACTTTATGGTTAAAGCTGATAATATCACAAGGTTAACGCCTGTATCATTAGTAAAAGATGCATTAAATGATTTTGCAACAATTACTAATGCTGAAATACTTTCATCAAATACAGCAAATACAGGTGAAAAAATTGATCCTAAAAAAGAGTATTTAAAAGATATTAATTATTTTGTAAATGATTTTAATACTGATAAAGAAATTTATATTGAAATTGGTTTTGGATCAGGAAGACATTTAATTCATCAAGCAGAAAAACATCCTGATATTCAATTTATTGGATTAGAGATTCATACTCCTTCAATTGAACAAATGCTTAAACAAGTTGAAATAAAAGAAATTAAAAACATTTTAGCTGTATCTTATGATGCAAGATTATTTATGGAATTTATCAATTCGAATAGAGTTGGAAAAATATTTGTACACTTCCCTGTTCCTTGGGATAAAAAACCTCATAGAAGAATTTATTCAAATGAATTTATTAATGAAGCACTAAGAGTACTTAAAATTGATGGAAAATTAGAATTAAGAACAGATTCAAGAAAATATTTTGATTATTGTACAGATTTATTAACTAATCTACCAACAGGAAAGATTACTATTGATATTAATAAAGATTTAGAAGTTATTAGTAAATATGAAGATAGATGGAGAAAACAAGGTAAAAATATTTATGATGTAGTTTTAACAAACTATGCAAATGATGAAGATATTAATCTAAATCATGATTTTTCATTTGATAAAAAAGTTAATATAGAAAATTTCTTAGAAAATATGAATAGAAAAGCTGAAGTAAATGAAGATTATTTTGTACATTTAGAAGATGCTTATGTAATAAGTGAAAAAAGTGTTTTACTTAAATTAACATTTGGATCTTTTAATAAACCATTAAGTAAATATATTTTAATAAATGAAAATGAAGTTAGATATTTTCAAGGGAACCCTATTCCTACATCTGCAAATATTAAAGCTCATACAAGAATAAAAGAGTTGTTAAACTAATGATTGAAGCCAAAAATATTTATCTAGCCTATGATGAAAATAAATTTATTATTAAAAAAGGTAGTTTTACTATAAAAGAAAAAGAATTTGTTTTTATTGGGGGAACAAGTGGTAGTGGAAAATCTACTCTTCTTAAATCTTTTTATGGAGATATCCCTTTAAAACATGGCTCTTTAATTATTGATGGCAAACAAGTTAATTCTATAGTAAATAAAGAATTAAGATCGTTAAGGAAAGATATCGGAATTATATTTCAAGACTATAAATTAATTAATGAAATAAGTATTGAAGAAAATATAATGATACCTTTAAAAATAAATGGTTATTCGAATGAAATTTCAAGAAATCAAGCTTTAAAGCTTTTATCTCATGTAAAGTTATCACATAGAAAAGGTTTTAAACCTAATGAACTAAGTGGAGGTGAGCAACAAAGAGTTGCAGTAGCACGTGCTCTTGCTCATAACCCTAAAATCATTATAGCAGATGAACCAACAGGTAATTTAGATGATTCATCTGCTCAAATTGTATGGAATTTACTAAAAGGTGCAAATGAACAATTAGGTATTACTGTTGTTGTTGTAACTCATAGAGTTCCTAAAAACTTAGGTATTAGATTTAAACAATTATCAATAGAAGATGGTATTATTTATGAAGTCTCTTAGAAATCATTTAGCTTTCATTATTCCTTTAATTTCAATGTTATTAACATTTGTAATATATTTATTTACAAATAATGTAATTAATGATTATAAAACTAGTATATCTAAAGACTATTCAATTGTAATAGTTACGCATACACCCTTATTTAAAGAAAAACTAGCAACAA
>JABSON010000148.1 GCA_013215915.1 Campylobacteraceae bacterium
TATAACACTTTCTTTTTCAACATTAAATATATCAATTGTAAAATCATCAGTAAGAAATAAGTTATTCATAAATAAGGCAAGTTTATCTATATTCTCAAATTCTTGTAGAAAAGTATTGTAATTAAAAATTATTTTTGTTCCTGTGAATTGAGGATCTTCATCTTCACCCATTGTAATATATTCACTTTCTTTTTCTAATGAAATAATAATTTTATTTTTAGAATCAATATGTTTAGTTTCAATTATAATTTCATCTGATAACATAAAACAAGCAAGAAAACCAATACCAAAATTACCAATTGGTTTATAATCATATTCTTCAAGTAAAAAAGATTCTGAGGTATAATAAGATTTACCAACATTTAAAAAATAATTATTTACTATTTCAGGAGTCATACCCATTCCATTATCTTTAATTGTTATAGTTTCATTACCCTTATCAATAATTACTTTTATTGACTGCTGGAACTTATCGTCGCCATGAGTATATTTATTGTTTTCATATTCTTGTCTAATTTTACATGCGTCGATTGAATTTTGAATAATTTCTCTTATTGCTAGTTTCTTATCTCCATAAATTTTTTCTCCCATTAGTAATTTAGTTATTGCATAATAATCAATTGACAGTTTTTTATCAGAAAATTTATAACCATTTGTATCTATTCGTATATCTAAAAATGGATTTAAATTTATTTTGTATTTTTCTGCCATTTTATTAGACGCATTTATAACTGATTCAACTTCATTTTCAATCCATTTAACATATATTAAGAATTTCCTATGAATTTTGGGATCATTAGATTCCGCAATAATAGTAATAGTTTTTTGATTAACTTCATTACTAAAAACTTTTTGAAAATTTTTAATCATAAAGTGTTGTCTCCATTCTCCATCACTATAACCAATAGGTTTTATCATCTTGTATAAAATAGGAGGAGTTCTGTTACAATCAAAGTCTAAAAGGTCTCCTAACCTTAATAAATAAGAACAAAATTGTAAATTATAAGTATAACTACCTTTTACAGTTTCATAAGAAAGTTTTTTTAATACCCAACTAAAATCTTTCCCATGAGAAGCACAAACCATCCCAACTTCATTTCTAAAATCTATAAACTGTTGGTTTGGTATTAAATATTTTGAGGGATGATCATTTTGTATGTGATCATTCGATCTATCTGCATGAATGGCTCTAATAAAGTCTTGCATTGCTACATTTTTGTTATTGCCTCGTTGATGAAGCATTGCAGAATATTTCAATCCATTATAACTATAATTTTCACTTTGAATCTCAATTTTCTCTTCACTACTTACCGACATACCGATATCATGTAAAATGGCAGAATAGATTAATATGACAATATCTAGTTCATTTAATTCATCAATTTTATCATAGACTAAAGAATAACAGTGTTGAAGTATTCTAAATGAATGGCTTATATCATGAATTGTATAAGCATCAAATATTTTTGGTATTTCATTTGCCAATACAATAGTTTTTTCTTCTACTATTAATTCAATGTTAGTTAAAAAAGGGCTATGCCTCTCTTTTAAATACTTATAAAACTCTACATCTTTCAATGTTATATTTGGTTTTATTACTATTTCCATATTGTTTTCCTTTGTAATTTGACGACTTACCTGAAGAACACGTGTCTGAAACGACTTAGTACTCAAGTCTTTATATTCTATTTATTTGGCACTACAAAACTATATAGTTTTGTAGTTTACTATTGTTACTCTTACTGTGTAATATTTGTATAATGCAATACAGTAGCTATTTCTGGCGTATTCCAACTATCTATATTAATTATAAATCCTTTTATATTATATTTATTTTTAATATATTGAACTTTATCATTATCATTATTTCCATCATATAAAAATATATAATTTTTATGTTCTTGATCTAATGGATCAAAAATATATTCTCCAAATGGTTTTAAAATATTACTATTTTTTAATAATTTATATTTTTTTGAATAAGTGTTTAGATAAAATATTGATTTTATACTATCGTCATAATCTATATATGATAAGATAGCCCCATCAATATTATTATATTTTTTAAATTCACTATAGTTAAAGAAATAACATTTTATTTCTTTTCCTTGTACTATAAATGAGGTACATCCATATAGTGTATCCTCAAACATTTCAAATTTTGCAAGGGTATGCATTCCTGTTGCTAATAAAGATAAAAATTTAAATTCATCACTTTTAAATGATTCTAATTGTTTAGAAGATTTCTTAATTATTCTCGAAAGATTATTTTTATAACCAGTTGTAAAGTCAATTTCATATGTATTAGATTTTTGTAATTGACTCTCTTTACTGCTTATGTCAGTATCATTATCAATTTTTATTTTAGCTTCAACTATAGCAGTTTCTTTATCGTACGATATTTTAAAATCAGGCATTTTACCCCTGAAATCTTTAGATTCTTTTATTTTTGATACAGAATACCCTAAATCTTCTAATAATTTATACGAAATATTATCTGAGTTTAATTTCAACTTTATTCCTTGGGTCCTAACGTTTGACTTGAGGAACAAGGTAAGTAACTTATATCTAGTTCAATTTGTTTATATCTTTTTGCGACAGATAAAAATTAAAATTTTCTAGACTATTACCTTGTTTTTCTCCAAGATTTTGTTGTCTTTATTTTTAGTACATTGTTAATGTTAAAGAATTGGCATTTTCATCTCCGTCAAAAGACATCAAGTTTTTTGCACATTCGCAACTAATAATACCTTTTAAATTAAAGTTTAGTGGGCCATAAATACCTAACTTAATAAATAATTTTTCAGAATGACATGGCACTAAGTTTTGATCAATGATTATCTTAGAAATTTCTTTTTCTATTTTAATTTCTTTTTCTTTTTCTTGTTTTTGTTCCCATTGAAATACTTTATTCATTGATTTCCTTTATTTGAGTTAAGTTTAACTAATTATCTTTTATCCATAGAAAAATATTTTTTCTATTCTTAATAACTAATGGTCCAAATAAAAAAACAACTGATAAAACTAAAAAAGTTATAAATGCCCATCCTGCATCATGAATTGACATTATATGATACTCTCTTTCTAACCCTGAAATATTTACTATCTCTAATAAATACAGTTCCCATCCAGCTACTACGATTGATAGTAATAACATTGAATAAGAATACCATTTTATTATTTTGTAAATCCATTTACCAATTAATCTCATTTATAAAACCTTTTTTTATTACTAAAATAATATTTAGTAGAGTAAATTTTGACCGGCATTTATCTCAAATATTTACTTCTTCATTTTGGATAGATAACTATTTATTCATTCCCATTGTTGTCCATTTACCCCATATATCAATTATTAATAGACATTTTAAATGTCCTTTTATAAACGAACGAAGTACGTATAAATGGTCTTTAATAATAAAAAACAATTATACTACTATTTATCTTAAAATTTAAATGTAATTTTAACCCTTATATCAGTGTTGTTTGGACATTAATGTTCGTTAATTGGTAAATATCTGGTAAAAGAGACATTATGTCCCTTAAGTCAAAATATTAATTAGTAAATATAATTTGATTCTAGTTTTCTAAACAAGGAATATTGTCAAAATAGGATAGCTTATTAATTAATAAAAACTATGATTTTTTGGAACGGCATAATTTGAATATTAAAAACTTTTTTGTAAATATAAATAAAATGGAAGAAGATGCTGCTCTTATTATTACTCAAATAAGAGCTATTCATAATTCCAAATTTGTTGAAAAACTGGAAGAACTAACTCATAAAGAAATGTCTAAAATTAAAGATTTATTTTTTGAAGTTATTAATTAACAATAGCAGAGACTAAGAGATATAACGACTGCAGAGAGCAAACAGGTTGCCATAATGACTATTTAACTACTTGAAAAGTCGATGAATAACCTGTTCGTATCATCTGTTTTATTTTAGTCTAAATTGTAAATAAATTTTGTTCTAATTTTATTAATCTTTTTTTAAGAGCTAATCCACCACCATAACCAGTTAGATTTCCATTACTTCCAATGATACGATGACAAGGTATAATAAAAGCTATTGAATTAGCACCGTTAGCACTTGCTACTGCTCTTACAGCTTTTTCATTATCAATATCTTTTGCTAATTGTAAATATGTTGATGTAGTGCCATAAGGTACTTTTAGTAAAGCTTTCCAAACACATTTCTGAAAATCAGTTCCAATTGTAATGATTGGTATATCAAACACTTTTCTTTCCATATTAAAATACTCATCAAGTTGTTTTCTAGTGTCTTTTAATATCTCATCATCTTGCTCTACAAACTCGGCTTTAAAACCAGTTTTTAATCTATTATCTACAGTTGTTCGCATTTTTCTATATTTAAAATCTAGCAGACAAAGTTTATTTTTAAATGAGCCTAATATAAACTCGGCATATTTTGTTTTATAGTATTGTATGTTTATTTGATTCATTAAAATAAGCTTTTAAAAGAGTTGTCATTATTGATAGTTTCCAATTTATTTTCAAAACTTTCCATAAGGCTATTATAAATAAATGCACCTTGACTAATTCTTTTTATTCCAGCTTGTTCTAAACTATCAAATGACGGTAAATTTGGCATAGTCATAATATTTACAGGTAAAGTCGTATACTTTACAACTTCTTTTATATCTCCAATATCTACCATACAAGGAACAAAAATACCATCAACACCATTTTGCTCATAAAGTTTTACTCTTTTAATAGTTTCTTCAAGTGGATTATCTAATCCCATTATAAAATAATCAGTTCTTGCATTAATAAATATATCAATACCTTTTTCTTCTAAAACTCTTTTTATATTTTTTAAAATAGTTGCAAAATCATTTTTATCTAAGATAACTCTATCACCATTTATCACAATAGAATCTTCAATATTAATACCAACCACTCCAATTTCATAAAGTGAAATTATATTTTCTATAATTTGATTAGTATCTCTACTATAACCAGCTTCAATATCAACACTTAAAGGTATATTCACTTTTGATATAATTTGTTTTACAATTGTTAATAATGTTTCAAAACTTAATTCTTCTCCATCTTTAAATCCCAAAGAATTTGCTATTGCAAAACTTGATGTTCCAAGTGCTTTATAATTTTGTTTTTCAAATATTAATGCACTTTTAACATTCCATACATTTCCAATATGCAATATATCATTGCTTTGATTTAGCTTTCTGAAATTCTCTATTTTAGTCATTGTGACCCCTTAATATAATTTCTTGAAGTCTATCAAAAATAGATTTTTATTTCATTCACTTAGATTCATTTTTTAATTTACTAAGTGTTTGTGGTGCAACTCCTAAAAATGTAGCAATATGATATGATTTAACTCTATTGAAAATATTTGGGTATTCTAAAAGTAATCTTTCATATCTTTGTTCAACATCTTCACTCATTAAAGATATTACTCGTTTATATGTTGAACTAAAATATGTATCGTGAAGCCAAATTCTTGCTAAATGTTCCCACTTTTTATCTGCATTATTTAAAAAGTTATCCATTTCTTTTAAACTAATCTTATAAAATACAGAATCTTCTAAAGCTTCAAAGTGCAACATTGAACCATCATTTTCATAATAACTTACACTATCATCCATAAAATAATTTAATCCATATTTACTTTTACCTCTAAAGTATATTTGCCAAGTAAAATCTTTACCATTTAAGTCCGTAAAATATGAACGGGCTAATCCATTTTTAATAAAATAAAAATCACTAAAGATATCTCCTGCATATGAAATAGTTGTACCTTTTTTAATTGTTACTTGTTTAAATTTTGAAGTTAATTCATTCCATTCTTCTTCATCAATATTTATGTGTTTTGTGATTAGTTTTTTTAAATATTTCATTATTACCTTTGATGTTTATCTGTACTTTAACGTTGGTATTGAGGAAAAAGGTAAGTAACGGTTAACTCCAGTAAATTGTTTGCATCTATTGAGAACAATAAAACCTAGTGTTTTCTCAATTACTACCTCGTTTTTCTCCAATTTCTTGTTATATGTGGAACTTAATTATAAATTCAAACTTCTACTGTCTAATCTAGAAAAACTCCAAATTTATATAAATTTTGTAAAAGATTGTTAATATTCAATAATTCCTTATCCGTAACTATTATTTATTATGTTTGCCTTCTCAGTTATCTTTGAATTAACCTAAGACTTCTTTCTATTTCCTTTTCTAATCTACTATTTTTAATTATATCTTTTTGTTCTTGTAAAAAATATTCATTTTCTTTAAATCCAATTGTATCAATTTCCTCACTTAATTGTTCCATATTTTCTATGTTTAATATTTCTTCTAAATAACTCAGTGCAGTTTCTTCAAATCTTATTAATGTTCTACTAACTATATCTCTAGGTAGAGGATAACTGTCTTTTTAAATTCCTTTTGAGGAATTTCTTAATGTTGATTTATTCCTATCTTACCAAGCGTTTCAATAAGTGGTTTTATTGAAATCTCTCCACAATTAACTAATGAGTTACAAATTTCAAGTTTTGAATATAATTTTTTTTCAATTGTTAATGCTTTAATTAAAAGATTTATTTTTTCTTTTCTTTTTGATAATAATCTTGCTCCAATAGTTCTATCTGTTGGGGTTTTACTTTGTAATAAATCTATAATTTCATAAATTGAAAAATTTAGATTCAATTTCATCTTCTACATATCCTCTACTAAATAACTGTTTTTGTTTAGTCATCATTTGTTTTTAATCTATTGATTTAATAGGTACATTAATTTCAAGAAGAGAATTAGATTTATTCCATAAAAACCGATGGTCATATTGTTCATAATGTATCATAGTTCTATTTTTTTCTATCTCAAAATTAAACTTTGGAATAAATTTCTTATAAATATCAAAAATAGTTGATTTTATTAAATTCATATTTCCTCTATGTTCAAAACAAATAAATTTTTCACTTTTAATTTCTTCTTTTGTAAATCCAACAATATCTCTTTCGTAAGGTATTGCAATTAGATAAAAATATTCGCCATTAATTTTTTTAGTAATTCCATATTTTAGCCAATCTTTTTTACCTTTTATATTGTTGCTTTTCAATTTATTATTGAAATAATGCCAGTGTTGTGTAATTATTTTAAAATTTTCAGTTTGAGATGTGCTTAGTTTTATTTGTAATCCACTAACTGTAAAAGTCTCTTTTGTGACTATTGTATATTTCATTAATTTTATTCTTTCCTATAATTATCCATTTTATCTATATATGATTATTAATAGACAGTTAAGATGTTCTTTTATAAAAATATGAAGTGCCTAAAAATGGTATTTGATAATCAGATTCAATTATACTACTATTTATATAAAAATTAAAATGTCCTTTTAGTACTTAAATAAGTGTAGTT
>JABSON010000149.1 GCA_013215915.1 Campylobacteraceae bacterium
ATCCAATTTTAAATATAATTGTGAGATATAAATATTTGCTAAAGAAAAAGAGTTTATTTTAATACCATTCTTTAGAAAAATTAAAAAAATTATCAATAAAGACAAAATTATCAAAACACTAAACATTATTTTTTTTAACATAGTAGAAGTTATCCTTGTTGCAATAGTTATTATATTATTTTATATAACAATTCCTCTAAAAAGTCAGAAAGTTATTTTCATACCTAAAGGAAGTACTAATAATAGCATAAAATACCTAAATAATAGGGCTTACGACTTAAATATAATAGATAAAATTATTATTTTAACTTTAGGGCATCCCCAAAATGGATGGATAGATTTAAAATCTAATTACATGACAAAAGCTGATTTTTTACATAAATTAACTACTTCAAAAGCGGCATTAAAAACTGTAACTTTAATTCCAGGAGAGACATCATATGTCTTTTTACGTTTATTAGCAAAAAAGATGAATGTCTCGATTAAAGAATTAGAAAAAGTTTATAAAAAAGTTGCATTTAAGAATGATGGTAATATATTAGCAGACACGTATAAACTGCCTCTTGGTATGAATGAAGAAGCTTTAATATATTATTTATTTTCACAAACAAATAAAAAATACAAATCTTTTTCAAATAAAATATTTGGAACTTGGAATCAAAAGAAATGGTATAAATATTTGACAATAGCATCAATTGTTCAAAAAGAATCTGCAAATATAAAAGAAATGCCAATAGTCTCAAGTGTAATTTATAATAGATTAAAAAGATCTATGGCTTTACAAATGGATGGAACATTAAATTATGGTAAATATTCACATGTTAAAATAACAGCAAAACGAATTCGAGAAGACAAATCTTTATACAATACATATAAAAATAAAGGAATTCCAGCCCATCCAATAGCTGCAGTTAGTTTAGATGCAATTAAAGCAGCTATTTTTCCTTCAAAAACTTCTTATCTTTATTTTGTAAAAAATGAAAAAACTGGTTTGCATAGATTTGCAAGTACTTATTCTAAGCATATTAAAAATATTAATATATATAGATATGAAAAGAACTTAAAAAAGTTACAAAATAAAAAAAAGAAATTAATTATAAAGAAAAAAGAAATCCAAAAAATCCAAAGAAATGATTTTCAAGTTTTTCCTAAAAAAAGCGAAGAAAAGACCAAGAAAAGTGTAAAAAACTTATGGAATAATGTAAAATAATTGTGCAATAATGAAACAAGAAATATAATTTAAATTATATTTGTCACTTATGTACACAAATATTTTCCTAATAATGATATCATATCTCATATTAAAATCACAGGGGAAAATATGTCAAAAATTATATATACAAAAGTTGATGAAGCACCTGCTCTAGCAACATATTCATTATTACCAATTATTAAAGCTTTCACGAAAAGTTCTGGAATCGAAATGATTACAAAAGATATTTCATTAGCAGGTAGAATTATTTCTGCTTTCCCAGATAATTTAAAAGAAGAACAAAAAATAAAAGATTATTTATCAGAACTTGGGGAATTAACTCAAGATCCATCTGTTAATATTATTAAATTACCTAATGTGTCTGCTTCAATTCCGCAATTAAAAAAAGCGATTGAAGAAATACAAGGAAAAGGTTTTGATATACCTTCATACCCTGATACTCCTTCAGATGAAAATGAAAAATCAATTCAAGCTAGATATTCTAAAATTACAGGTTCTGCTGTAAACCCAGTACTAAGAGAAGGAAATTCTGATAGAAGAGCTCCTGGAGCTGTTAAGAACTTCGCAAAAAACAATCCTCATAAAATGGGTGAATGGTTAAGTTCAAGTAAAACTGATGTTTTACATATGAATGAAAATGATTTTTATGGAGCTGAGTTATCTAAAACATTTGTAGAAGCTGATGATTTAAAAATTTCATTTATTTCTACTAATAATGAAGAAACTGTATTAAAAGCTTCAACTCCTGTATTAGCTGGTGAAATAATTGATGCTACGTCAATGAGTGCAAAATCATTACAAAATTTTTATGCTGATTCAATTTTAAAAGCTAAAAAAGAAAATGTATTATTATCATTACATTTAAAAGCTACTATGATGAAAGTTTCTGATCCAATTATGTTTGGATTTGCTGTTAAAGTATATTTCAAAGATTTAATAGATAAAAATGCAGATTTATTCAAAGAATTAAATGTTAACTTTAATAATGGTTTAGGTGATTTATATTCTAAAATAGATTCACTAGAAGCTACTGTGAAAACTAAAATACTAGCTGATATTGATGCTGTTTACGCTGTACAACCTTCATTAGCAATGGTTAACTCTGACAAAGGAATTACAAACTTACATGTACCTTCTGATGTTATTATCGATGCTTCTATGCCTGCAATGATCAGAGATGGTGGTAAGATGTGGAATAAAGACGATAAAAGAGAAGATACATTAGCAATGATTCCTGATAGATGTTATGCAGAAACTTTTAAAACAGTTATTGCTGATTGTAAAAAACATGGTGCTTTAGATGTTACAACAATTGGAACTGTTCCAAATGTAGGACTTATGGCTCAAAAAGCTGAAGAATATGGTTCTCATGATAAAACATTCCAAGCTGAAGCTAACGGAAAAATCATTGTTACAAATAAAGATGGTGAAGAAGTATTCACTTTTGCTGTTGAAACTGGTGATATTTTCAGAATGTGTCAAGCTAAAGATGAACCAATTAAAGACTGGGTTAAACTAGCAGTTAATAGAGCAAGATTATCAAATACTCCTGCAATTTTCTGGTTAGATTCAAATAGAGCTCATGATACTCAAATGATTTTAAAAGTTGAAAAATACTTAAAAGATCACGATACATCTGGTTTAGATATTTCAATTAAAACTCCTGTTGAAGCTACTCAAATTTCTTTAGATAGAATGAGAGCTGGAAAAGATACTATTTCTGTAACTGGAAATGTTTTAAGAGATTATAATACAGATTTATTTCCTATTTTAGAACTAGGTACTTCTGCTAAAATGTTATCAATTGTTCCATTAATGCAAGGTGGTGGTTTATTTGAAACTGGTGCTGGTGGATCTGCTCCTAAACATGTTGAGCAATTAGCTAATGAAAATCATTTAAGATGGGATTCTTTAGGTGAGTTTATGGCTTTAGCTGCTTCTTTAGAGCACTTAGGAAATACACAAGATAACAAAAGAGCATTAATTTTAGCTAAAACTTTAGATGATGCTACTTCTACTTTCTTAGCTGAAAACAAATCTCCTTCAAGAAAAACTGGAGAAATTGATAATAGAGGTTCTCACTTCTATTTAGCAATGTTCTGGGCTGAAGAATTAACTAAACAAGATTCAGATAAAGATTTAAGTGAAGAGTTTGCAATAATCGCAAAAGACTTAAGAACTAACGAAGATACTATTGTAAAAGAGTTAAACGCAGTTCAAGGTGTTTTAGCCGATATGGGTGGATATTATTTACCAAATGATGATTTATTACATAAAATCATGAGACCTTCTACAACATTAAATAATATTATTAAATAATACTATTTTTTCTTCTAAAAAAGCTAGATAATCTAGCTTTTTTATTTAAATAAATAAAATAGTAAAATCATCCATCTACCTTCAAAGACCTATATATCCACAATCAAACTACTAAATTTTAGCATATAAATTATATAATTATAAAAAACTTTGAGCAAAACAACTTAAATTAGAAAATTTGTTATTTATTACTTGCATTTATTGATTTATTTTGCTAAAATATTAGCATGAAAGATGATCGTGATTTTCATCTTGGAACACTAGTTATTGATGACCTACCGTTAGCAGTTTTATAGTTACCAATAAGAATCTATCACTTTATATTTTCGACCACTTCAGAAATGAAGTAATATTTAAAAAAAAAAGGAATTGCAATGGCAACTCAAGTTAACGGAACAGTAAAATGGTTTAATACTGAAAAAGGTTATGGTTTCATCCAACAAGAAGATGGTGGAAGCGATGTATTCGTACACTTTAGACAAATTAATTCAAATGGTTACGAAAGAGTAACATTAGAAGAAGGTCAAAAAGTAACTTTCGAAATCGGTGAAGGTCAAAAAGGACCACAAGCTGAGAACGTTACAATAGTATAATTTATACTATTTAACTAAAAAAAGGGACAAACAATTGTTTGTCCCTTTTTTAATGCCTTAAATAAATATACTATTTAATATAAGAATTGATTTTTTCTAACTCTTTTTTAATTTCTATATTACTCATAGAACCTTTCATAGCATCCATTTTTACTTCTGAGCTTAAAACATTAGTAATTAATCCCATTTCATCTATTTTAAACAAGTTATATTGAGTTTTTGAAAGATAATTAATATGTAAAGATTCAATAAAAGAACCTGACGCATCAAATATCATTTTCATACCTGAGTTTTTATTTATTTTTACTAATTGTTCATTTAGTGTCCACTCTTTTACAAACCAAGGAGCAGAAGATATATTAGCTAATAAAACAGTATTAAATTTTACATCATTAGATTTTTTTAATAAAGATACAATACTTAAAGCATCATGACTAGCTACAAGAATAAAGTTTTTTTTACCTTTTTGGAATAATTCATCTTTTGAGATAATAACATCATTAATCAATAAAATCTCATTTTCTAAAGTACTTAAATTTATTTCATCACTTAAATACTTAACAGGAGGTTTTGGAGCTGTTAAATATACTAATACTGCAAAAAACATTAATGCTGGTATTACAATTCTTAAAATATTTTTCATATTTTTCCTTAATTTTTATTTTATTTTTCTTACCCATCTTTTAAACAATCTATTAGAAGATATTTTATCATCTACGATTTCATTATTTTTTATATTATTTACTAAAACTTTTGCTAAATAAGGTGATAAAACAAACCCTCTTCCACCTAAGCCATTTAATACAAATAAATTTTTATATTTAATAAATTTATCATCAGGAACTTTACTTCCTTTTTTTAAATAAGGATAAACTTCTAAAGTCTTATTTGAGTCTATTAACGCACCAACAATTGGAAAATAATCATAAGAACAAGCTCTTGCTCCTACTTTTAAATTAAGCACCTCAAGATCATCTAAGGCAATAATATCATTTGCTTTTTCTAATAAACTTTGAGTATCTTTGTTAATAATTGTTTTATCATAAGATTTTTGGTAAATTTTATTAATATTAGCTGTGTCCAAACAATAAGTACAAATATCTTTATCACAAGTAAACCTATGGTGAGTAGCACCTATTGATACTTTATATTTATTATTCTCTAATTTTTCATAAGAAGATGATACTG
Source organism: Campylobacteraceae bacterium (assembly GCA_013215915.1). GTDB lineage: Bacteria > Campylobacterota > Campylobacteria > Campylobacterales > Arcobacteraceae > NORP36. The sequence continues at coordinate 5,314 of JABSON010000149.1, forward strand.
AACACTCTTTGTGATAATTATACTCTACTTTTGTTGTAGTAGATACATCTATTTTAGCTCCCCAAACAGCTCTAATGTTAAAATATTTTTCCTTTATTAGTTTTGTAGAAGCTCCTGTTGTTAGAATTAAATTTTTACATTTAAGTTCATTATTTATAATCCAAAAATCATCAATAAAATCTAAATCTGTAATTTCATATGACATTTTTTTCTTTATATTTTCACATAATTTTTTACAAATAAGTTCAGGAATTACATTAGACCCAATAGGGAAGAAATAGCCATCGTCAAGTTTTTTATATTCAAATACATTATCTTCTTCATAAGATATAAACTTTTCTCTATCTTCATCATTTTTAGGAATTCTTACAATTCCTGGCTTATAAAAAGATTGAGGAATATTACTCTTATAAAAATCATTAGCATATACTAAAGATTTATTCACAAGATCTTTAAAATCATTAGTTTTTCCTAATAATGGATTTAAAAAAGCTCCCGCAGCTCCCGAAGCTCCAAGTGCAATATCTTCATTTTTATCTATTATTAATACATTTTCATCTCTAAGTTCAAAAGCAACACAAGAACCAGCAATACCTGCACCTACAATTATATAATCGTATGTAATCATAGATTCTTATCACACTCTTCAAGTATCTGTAAATTAGGTCTCCAGTACCCTCTTCCACCTTTCAAACTAACACAAAAATAATCAGGTAATTTATTTCTATAAAAATCTAATCTTGCTTTTGTAGTTTTTCCTGTATGACAATAAAATACAAATACTGTGCCCTTTTCATATGTATTCATTTCATAAGGGTTATAAAGTATTGTATCCATTGAATCAATACTTTTTAAAATAGTATCAACTAATACAACTTTTACACCTTTTTCATTCAATTCTTTTGTATATTTTAATAACTCAATTTGAGTCCATTCGTCTTTTAAAAACATATTTCTCATTTCTTTTATATTTAGCTTTTATTATTTCATTATTTAAAGCTTTATGCTGTAAAATACTACCCAAAGATAAATAAACAAGGCTTAAAATGAAAATATTAATAACAGACGATTCTAAAATGGCAAGAAGAATGATTATAAAAACATTAAAAGAAGAAATAAAAAGCGATTATGAATTATTTGAAGCAACAAATGGATTAGAAGCACTTGATCTTTATAAAAAAAATAAACCAACTCTTGTTTTTTTAGATTTAACTATGCCTGTAATGGATGGTTTCGAAGCCTTGGCAAAAATAAAAGAATTTGATAAAGATGCCAATATTGTTATAATTTCAGCAGATATCCAAAAAACTTCAATGGATAAAGTAAGAGAATTAGGAGCATTTGATTTCGTAAAAAAACCAATTGATTCTACTAAAATGAAACAAATATTTGAAAAAATACAAAAGACTTAACATGAGTGATATTATTTTAAATGAAGATGAATTAGATTGTCTTCAAGAATTAATTAATATAGCCTATGGATCAGCAACAGCTGCTATCACAGAAATACTTAATGCACATTCAACTTTAAGTATTCCAAAAATAAAAGTTATTAAAGCAAAAAATTTAAAAACTTATTTAAACTGTGAAATAAGTTCAGAGTTTTCATATTTTATTTCAGCACAGCAGTTCAACGGTGATATTTCCGGAGAAAATTTATTTGTAGTTGATAAAAACTCAGCTAAAAATATATCTTTACAGTTTGGATTAGAAGAAGACGAAATAAATGATAATGAATTAAGTGATATAGTCTTAGAAATTACTAATATCTTATCATCATCTACTATGAGTAAGTTCTCAGAAGACTTAAACATACCCATTTCATTCTCACCTCCTAGTATTGATCTATTTGAGTCTTTATTACAATTTAATAATGATCTTACAAGTAATTATGAAAAAGTAATTATTATTTCTACTAATCTTAATTTTAAAGAACAAAATATTAAAGGTACTTTATTAATATTAACTACAGACAAATCAATTATATTAATAAAAGAAATTTTAAATAAAATATTGGATGAACTTTAATGAAAATAGAAGACTTTGAATATATTGGGAATACAATTGATAATGGT
>JABSON010000015.1 GCA_013215915.1 Campylobacteraceae bacterium
GTTCTTTTGAGAGTATTTTTAATTCTTGAATAATTAGTTGAAAATAAAAAGGAATAAACCATTCTATTTGTTTTAAAAAAGAATTTAATACTTTATCGTTAATTTCTAAATCTAAATTATTACATAAATTAATAATAAATTGTTTGGCTTCTATTCCATTTAAAGGTTTTACTTTTACACTATTTAAATCATTAATATATTTCATTCCATTAACTTTTGATACAACTGATTCTAAACCAATAGAACCTGCATAAATAAAAGATACTTTATTGGATATTTTTCTATTTTGTCTTAGTTCTCTATGTCTTCTTAAAAATTTTTCAGCTGATCTTTTATCTTCATACTTGATGATATTTTCAACAGTTTGTGCAAATTCATCAAGCATAATTAAAAGTTTTTTATCGCTATCTAAATCTTTAATCATTTTTTCAAATGCTTCTGAATAATCTAACACTTCTCCTGATCCAAAATTAACACCTGACATTGTTATTTTTTCTATTTTTATATTTGTAAATTTTTTCCATAAAGTATTTGAATAAATTTTAAGTTTATTTACAAATTCTTCTTCAAGTAGAGCATTAAATAGTTTTTGCCAAAATTCGTTTTCATTATCTACTGATTCAGTATCTATATAAAGTACAAGGTAGTTTTCTTCTGGATTATCTTGAAGATGAAACATTATTGAAGTTTTACCAACTCTTCTTGGAGCTGCTAATAATATATGACTTCCCGTATTAAGTTTATTCCATATATCCGAGATTTCATTTTCTCTATTAAAAAAGTCATTTCCTCTAACAGCTTGTCCAACACAATTTTTCATAATAATCCTTTTGACAACTTATTTGTTGTCATTATAACAGACAACAGTTTTGTTGTCAAATAAAAAATTAAGAGTTCAAATATTCTAGACAGATGCCACCTTAAAAAACTTAAAATTTAAGAATTTAAAGGAATCCTTTACTGATTTTTACTAACGGAACTCATTATTTATCTTTTTGTTCCATTTTTAATTACAAATTTCTCTTCTACAAAAGTTTATTTATTTATAATTGAAAATTGAAATATAGAAGAAAATTATTGATACAATATAGAAATATAAGGATATAAAATGAAAATAACTAGACATGAAATAAAACCAAGAATGAGTAGGGCTGTAATTCATAACAATACTGTATATTTATGTGGACAAACATCTGATGGAGCTGATATTATTGAACAAACTACATTGATGTTAGCTAAAGTTGATAAACTTTTAGAAGAAGTAGGAAGCAATAAAGGACAAATTTTATCTGCAACAATATATATAAGTGATATGAAAAATTTTGCTTTAATGAACAGTGTTTGGGATGAATGGGTTATAGAAGGTAATACTCCCGCACGTGCTTGTGTTGAAGCTAAAATGGCAAGAGAAGCTTTATTGGTTGAAATTTCAGTTATAGCTGCTGTATAAGATCACTTAACTTTAAATAACTTGCTATTGTATCTCCAGAATTTCTAATAAATAATAGAAAATTCTGGGATTAGTACGCTTAATTTATTGAATACACTATTGTAAAAGTTAGGGCTAAAAAATTTAGTGATTTACTACTTCTTCATTATCTTTATAGTTATTAGTTAAAGTGACTTTTTCTGGTTTTATATAATGTCTATAATAACCTATTAAATTGCTTCCTAAAAATAATATTTCCATAAATACAGCAGTAGGACTGTTTGCAAAGTAATTATGTACTAACCAAAATGATGTTCCTATAAACATAATAATTCTTAAGTGTTTATCTTCTTTACAAAAAGAAGCAACAGTATTTATTGATGCTCCTAAATAACTAAGAATACTTAGAAGTCCTGAATATGTAAAAAAAGTTACAGCTGAACAAGCTATTAAAAATATTGATATAAACTTTTTAGATGTTGTAAAAATACTTGTAATAAATCTAAGTGCAGAAATAAATACTAAAGATGCTGCAGTATATTGTTCTAATAATAAAAAATGAATTGCTATTAATACAGAAGCACAAAAAAAACAAATTATAATCTTTTTTCTATCTTTAAATTGAAAAGACATCATGTCAAAACAAATTGCAATTCCAATAAATATTTGTGATAATAAAAAATTTGTCATTTATTTCCTTTTTTTTATAGTAAATGTAGCTTATTTATTGGAACTTTTTTATTTTTAAATCTTTATCTCCTAAATTTGTATCTAGATTATTATCAGTATTTCTTCTTCCAGTTAATGTAAAAAAAGTAGGATAGTGTGATAATAGAACTGTTCTATTGGCTTCCATACTTTTATCAATTGCTTCACCAGAACCAATAAGATGATAAACTTTATTGTCTATCCAAAAAAGAGCATTTCAAACTTCTAATATAATAAGGTCTTGTATAGGAATTTTTCCTTTTAAGTCCTCGTATAATGACTTCTGATAGTCTTTTACATTTTCTCTTTTTAGATTTATCATTACTTTATTATGTCCATCTGTATGTATTCCTTATCCAGTTAAACAAGATGTACTTAGATGTAAAATTTTACTATTTTGTATTAAAAGAGGTTCTTTATCAACTATGTTAAATTCTTCTTTTAGTTTATTTAAAGTTTTCAATTCTAATAAAATATACTATACTTTTAGTTCTATTTACAAAATACTTAGATGTTTTATTTTCTCCTAATTTTCCTGCTGATTTAATTAATGAAATAGATTCTTCACTAGTTAACATCATTTCCATATACATATTTTTATTTTTTAAAGTACGCATAATAAAGTTCTTCTATTATAAATTAGTTGAAATTAATATGTAGTAGTTTCTTAGAAAAGATAAAATTATTATGATTTTATCTTTTGTTTGTGCTTTCGAATATTTTATCAGCTGAAGCTGCAACAAAACCATCATATAATTTATTTGTATTATCTTTATATCTTTTTGCAAATTCATAAAAACATGAAGGAATATTATATTTTCCTTCTTTAAATTCGATTTGTGTTTCTTGAGCTAAAGTTGAACTTTGCTCTAAACAAACTTTTGGATTACCTTTTATTTCTCCCCCTGAAGTATTTAATTCATAAGAATTAGACTTAATGAAAGTATTTACATCTTCAATATCAGTAAAGTTTTCTAAGTCATTAATATTAACAGTGAAATGATTAGCTCTAAAACCATATACATAAAACCAGGCAGCATATTCACTTACTTCATATAGTTCGTTATACTTTTTATAAGAAATCTCCCAGTGTCGCCCTGAGGCAACTAAAGAATTAGAGTTTAAGATTGAATCTGGAATATTTTTTACAAGGTTTTTGAAAAATACTTGAATCTTTTCATCAAACTCATTAACTTTTAATTCACTAATAAATACTTTTGCATAATTATGGTTTTTATGAGTAAAGTGATAAGCATTTAGTTTTTTACTTTTAAAATCATAATTTTCTTTCATTTCATAACCCAAATCAAGAAAGTTTTTTGCTAAAACTGAAATATTACATCTCTCAAAATTTAGTGTTCTTAAAGCAATATGATCGTTTATAATTTCATTATTTTGTTTTGATCTAAATAAATCATGAATTTCTTTTGCTTCTGGGGCAATACTAATATATTGTTTCCATAATAAATCAAATAGTTTTTCTACCGTCATTTATTTATCCTTTAATTCACTCGTAAAGTCTTCTAATCTTTTTAGACTTTCTAAAATATTAGAAGTAGAAGTTGCTAATGTTATTCGTATATATCCATCTAGTCCAAAATATTGACCTGCCAAAGTGACAATATAATAATTGTTTAATAGAATATTGGCAAAATCTTCAGAATTATTTATTATTTTATTTTTGTATACTTTATGTATGAATTTTTGTATATTAATAAATATATAGAATGCACCTTCTGGTTCTATATATGAAAGATTTTCTATTTTATCTAGAGCTTTACAAATAATAAGTTTTTTTTCTAATAAACTCTTATTTACATCCTTAATATATGATGTATTATCTTCAAGAGCTGCAATTGTAGCTATTTGAGATATTTGTGATGCTGAGCCTGTTGTTTGGCTTTGATAAGCAGTCATTTTTGCAATTATTTCTTTTGGACCTAAAGCCCAACCAATTCTATATCCAGTCATTGCATAAGTTTTAGAAGCACCATTGATACAAATAATTCTGTTTTTTAAATCAGGTGCAAGTGAGACTAAATTATGCGAATGAGAAATATTTTCATCAAATATAATTTCATTATATATTTCATCTGAAATTATAATTATTTTAGGATGTTTTCTAAGTTCTACTGCTAAGCATAAAAGCTCTTCTTTTGAATAAATAACACCACTTGGATTAGATGGAGAGTTTAATAATAAAACTTTTGTTTTTTCATTTATATTGTTTTTTAAATCTTGAACAGTTATTTTGAAAGAATCATTTTTTATTATTCTTATTTTTGAACCTGTAAGTCTTACCATATCAGGGTAACTCAACCAATAAGGTGCTAAAAAAATTGTTTCATCACCTTCATCTAATATACTGTGGAAAGCAGAAGTTAATGAAAATTTAGCTCCACTTGCTACTGATATCTCATTTTCGCAATATTTAATATTATAAAGTTTTTCAAATTTATTTGAAATAGCTTTTCTTAGTTCAATCATACCATTAGCAGAAGTATACTTGCTTTGATTATTCTCAATTGCATTTACTGCAGCTTCTTTTGCACTTTTAATACAAGTCCAATCAGGTTCTCCAATGGCTAATGAAATTACAGGTTTATTTTCTTTTTTTAGCTCTAAAGCTTTATTTACAAGTCTAAGTGTAAGTGATTCTTTTATATCTTTAACGCGTAGGGATAGATAATCGTTCATAATTTTCCTTAGTTAAAATAATTAAAAAGATAAAGAGATAATTCTCTTTGTCTTTTATCTCATTGGCATTGGATACATTAATCCATTATTATTCCAAAGATTATTTTTGCCTCTTTCTATTTTAAGAGGAGAGTTTTTACCTAAGTTTCTATCAAATGATTCTGCATAATTACCTACATTTTTAATAATTTGATATGCCCAATCATTTTTAAGTCCTAATTTCTCGCCAGTTATTGCATTTTCACCAATTAGTCTTTTAATAACTGGATTTTTAGATTTTTTCATTTTATCAACATTAGATTTTGTTATATTGTTTTCCTCAGCTAATAAAGTCACATTGAGTGTCCATTTAATAATATCAAACCATCTTTCATCACCATGTCTAACTAATGGTCCTAAAGGCTCTTTTGAAATAATATTTGGTAATACTTCATATTTACTAGCATCTTTTAATTTTAATTTTAAACTATATAATTGAGATTGATCACTTGTTAAAACGTCACATCTTCCATTTATTAAACCTTTTATAGTTTGTTCAGCTGTATCATAAGTAATAGATTTATATTTTAAATTATTTGCTTTAAAATAATCAGTTAAATTAAGTTCAGTAGTCGTTCCTGCTTGAATACAAACTGTAGCTCCATCTAGTTCTAGAGCATCTTTAACATTTAAATCTTTAGAAACTAAAAAACCTTGTCCATCATAATAATTTACACCAGCAAAATTTAATCCTAAAGAAATATCTCTTGATGATGTCCAAGTTGTATTTCTTGCTAATAAATCTATATCTGCACTTTGTAAAGAAGTAAATCTTTCTTTTGCATTTAGAGCAATAAATTTTACTTTTTTGGGATCTGAAAAAATTGCAGATGCTACTGATCTACAAAAATCAACATCTAAACCTTCCCAAACACCTTTAGTTGAAATTGAAGAAAAACCTGGTAAACCTGTATGTACTCCACACGACAAATAACCTTTTGCTTTAACATTTTCTAACGTGTCAGCTTGAACATTAGTACTTAATAAAGTAATAACTGTAAAAGAGCCAGTAATAATCTTATTTATAATTTTCATTTTAACATTCCTTAGGTTTAAATAAGTCAGTAAATAATTATAATTTACAACATATTTTATTTATATAAAGTATATGAAAGTTTCTTAATATATAGATTAAATTATAAATGTAATTAAAATATTTACATTTTTTAATTACAATTAGAGTGTTTTATTTGTAGTACTAAGATGAAGTAATATATTATTGGAAAGAAAAATTAAAAAGTATTAGATTGAAGCTTTGAAAAGATAAAAAAAAAGGGGAAAAAGTAAAAACTTTTTCCCCTTTTTAAATTTAAGTAAAAACTATTTTTTTACTTTTTCTATATAATCACCAGTTTTAGTATCAACTTTGATAATATCACCTTCAAGTAAATGGAAAGGAATTTGAACAACAGCACCTGATTCTAAAGTTGCTGGTTTTTTACCACCTTGAGAATCACCTTTAAAGTTAGGTGGAGTCTCAGTAATAACTAACTCAACAGTAGCAGGAGCTTCAACAGTAATAGCAGTTCCGTTATAAAATAACATATCTACATTCATACCATCAATGATCCATTTTTCAGTTTCACCAACTTGAGTATAAGTTAAACCAATTTGATCATATGTTTTAGTATCCATGAATTGTAACATTTCACCATCATCATATAAATATTGCATAACTTTTTGTTCTAAATCTGGTTTTTCACATTTATCACCAGCATGGAAAGTTCTCTCGATTACTTTTCCATTTAGAAATGATTTAATTTTACATCTTACAAATGCTGCACCTTTACCTGGTTTAACATGTTGATATTCAGTAATTTTATAAGGTATACCATCGTGTTCGATTTTCATACCTTTTTTTAATTCACTCATTGAAATTGACATCTGTTCTCCTTAAATTTCAACATAAGAAACTGAAATTGCAGCTTCTATGTTTTCTAATGTATTTAATAATTTATTATCTATTTTTGAATCAACTAAGATTACAGCTAAAGCTGAATCTTTTCCACGTGCTAGTCTAAAGTCAGCAATATTAACATCATTAGATCCTAATATTTTACCAACTTCTCCAATTACACCTGGAACATCAGAGTTTCTCATTAAAATCATTTTACCCTTAGGTTCAATATCAAATGAGAATCCATTAAATTCAACTATTCTTTGAACATTTTCATCAAATACAGTTCCTGAAATAGTATTTATACCTTTTTCAGTAGTTATTTTAATAATAACTTTATTTGAATATCCAGAAGAAGAAGAAATCTCAGATGTTTCAATTTTAATATTTTTTTCTTGGGCTTTATAAGAAGCATTTACATAATTTAAATCATCTTCAGCAGATACACTTAAAGCACCAACTGTTGCGAATGTACTTAAAGAATCTAAATATTCTTTTATATCACCTTGAGCACATACAGAAATTGATCTAATTGCAGATTTATCACTTTGAGCTAATAAAAAAGACATTTTTTGAGTTAACTCAATATAAGGTTTTACAAATGATGGAATTTTACTTTCATCAATAGGTAAGTTTAGAGCATTTGGATATGCAATACCACGTGCTGATTCAATTGCATTTTGTGCAGCTTGAATAGCTATCTTTTTTTGTGATTCTTTTGTATTTGCACCTAAGTGAGCAGTTACAATAATATTAGATAAATCTAATAATGGGTTATTTGTAGCTGGTTCTTTTGTAAATACATCAATACCTGCCATAGCAATTTTACCAGATTTTAAATTATTAAATAAAGCTTCTTCATTATATAATCCACCTCTTGCACAATTGATTAAAACTACTCCATCTTTCATTTTAGATATTTCGTTTTCACCAATCATGTTTAAAGTTTCAGAATTTTTTGGAGTGTGAATTGTAATAATATCACAGTCTAAAATTTCATCAAAAGAGTTTGCATAAGTAATACCTAAATCAGTTGCTTTTGTTGAAGGAATATAAGGATCATATGTTACTACGTCCATTTCAAAAGATTTAGCTCTTAATGCAACTCTATGACCGATATTACCGAAACCGATAACACCAATCTTTTTTCCATACAATTCAGTACCATACCAATCTTCTCGTTTCCAGATTCTTTGATCTTTTAACTGAGCATGAGCGTATGGCATTTTTCTTGCACAAGAAAGAATGTGAGTCATAGTAAGTTCAACAGCAGCGATTGTATTTGCAGTAGGAACATTCATAGCAATAATACCTCTTTTGCTACAACCATCCATATCTACGTTATCATAACCAACACCAGCTCTAATTATAGCTTTTAAATTTACTGCCGCTTCTAAAAACTTTTCATCAACATCAGTTGAGGAACGCGTAATAGCAACATCTGCATCTTTAATAATATCTAGTAATGCAGTTTTATCTATATCTGCTGCATAAACATAATTAATATCTTCAGTACTCTTTAAAATCTCTAAACCGTCTTCGTGTATATGGTCACAAACTACAATCGTGTGTTTACTCATTCTATGAAATCCTTATTTAATTTGGTCTTTTAATAAATCACCTAAAGTCATAGATGAAGTATCGTTTACTTCTTTTAATAATTCTCTTTGTTGTTGTTGTTCTAATCTTTTAACAGATAATCTAACTCTATTTTTTCTAGTATCAATATTCACAATTACTGCTTCAATTTCTTTACCAATTTCTAATGCTTCAGCATCTTCAGCTAAAGGTCCGAAATCTTCAGTTCTAACTAAACCATCAAGGTTGTTTTCTAATTTAATGAATAATCCGAAATCTTTAAGATCTTTGATTGTTCCTTTAATAATATCACCCATTTTATGTGCAGCTTGGAAAGCTTGAGCAGGAGATTCAGAAATTTCTTTAACAGATAATGAAATATTTTCTTTTTCTCTATCAATTTTAATAATTTTAACTTCTACTTCATCACCTTTTTTGTAAATTAATTTACATTTAGCGTTTGATTCCCATGAAGCTTCTTCATTATGTAATAAACCATCAACTTCACCAATTGTTACAAAAGCACCAAATTCAGTTAAAGTAGCAATTTTACCAATTACAATTTCTCCAACTTTATTTTCTTTTGTAAATTTAGCGAAAGGTTTTTCTTGTAAAGTTTTTAAAGAAACTCTTAATCTCTTTTTATCAATGTCAAGTTCAATAACTTCAACATTAACTTCTTCACCTAAAGTTAATAAATCTTTTGGATTTTTTAAGTTTTTGTTCCAAGTGATTTCTGAAATATGTAATAAACCTTCAATGTCATTACCTAAATCAACAAATGCACCATAAGATTCAAAGTTAGAAACAGTAACAGTAATTGTATCACCAACTTCTAATTCGTTTCTGATTTCTTCCCAAGGATTTGGTAAAGCAGCTTTGATTGATAATGATAAATGTTGTTTAGTTTTATCATAAGATAAAATAGCAACAGTAACTTCATCACCTTCATCATAATAGTTAGCTGGGTTAACTGGACCTTTGTAAGAGATTTCATTGTAGTTTACTAAACCATCAATACCATCTAAATCAATGAACATACCATAAGAAGTAATTTTCTTGATAATTCCGTTAACAGGTTCTCCAGCTTCGATAATTACCGCAACTTTAGAATCTTTTTCAGCTTTACTATCTTCAATTAGTTTTTTTCTAGAAACAATAATTGAATTTTGTGCAGCATTTACTTTTAAAACTTTAGCTTTAATTTTTTTACCAACAGCACCAATTGCTTTTAAGTAAGATTGAGCCATAGGCATGAAGTATTCACAACCATTTTCATCTTCAAGTACAAATCCACCTCTGTTTTTAACAGAAATAATTTTACCTTCAATTACAGTATCTTCAACATCTTCGCCGTGTTCAGCCATAAATGCATCAAATTTTTCTTTTTGAAGTACTTTTCTGTAAGAAATTGAAGGTCTTTCGCCTCTTACACCTAAAAGCATAACAGGAATTTCATCACCCTTGTTAAACTTTAATTCACCATTTACTGTAATTTCAGAAACATTTATTTGACCTTCTATTTTTTGACCAACGTCAACTAATACTCTGTCACCTTCAATTTCAACAATTATACCTGTTACTACAGAGTTGTTCTCTGTTTTTTCATAAGACTCATTAAGCATTTGCTCAAAATCAAATTCTTCGCCTAAATCAATATCATCAATACCCATATTATTCCTTCGTATTTACCGTGTTTATTAAATGCGAAGATTATACCTAAATATGTCTTAAGCCTTGCCTTATATTTTTTCTACTTCTTTTACTACTGCTTTAATAATCCAATCTGGTGTAGAAGCACCTGCCGTTATTCCACAAGACTTTTTGCCATCAAACCAAGATAAATCTAAGTCTTCATATGTCTCTATTAAATAAGAGTCACTACAATTTTCTATACAAATTGAATGCAACTGTTTTGTATTAGATGAATTTTTACCACCAATTACAATCATTACATCAACTTTGTCAGACAAATCTTTTGCCGCATCTTGATTTTCAAAAGTTGCATCACAAATAGTATTAAATACTCTAACTTCTTTATATTTAGGAATTAAAAAATTTATTATTTCTAAGTATTTTTCTTTCTTTTTTGTAGTTTGTGCAATAGTAGCAATTCTATCTTTTTTAAATCTAATGTTTTTTAAATCTCGTGTTTCTAAAACAATATGAACATCATCTTGATCTTCACCATAAGATTGAACACCTTTAACTTCAGGATGATCAGAATCTCCAAAAATTAAAATAGAATATCCTTCTTTTGACATTTTTTTAACAATTTGTTGCGGAGTAGTTACAAAAGGACAAGTTGCATTTATTACTTTTGTATTTTTAGTTCTTAATTCTTTTAAATCATTTTTAGGAATACCATGAGTTCTAATAATTATTGTTTTATCTTCTTTTACTTCATCCATACTTGTATATAAACCTACATTAAAATTATCTTTTAATCTGTTTATTTCACTTTGATTATGAATTAGAGGACCCATTGTTGCAGAGTTTTTATGTTTTTCTGCTATTTCAATTGCTCTTTTAACTCCAAAACAAAAACCATACGATGATGCTAGTGTTACTTTCATTTATTAATGCCTTAATTTATTTATAATTTCAAAAAAATTAGGGAATGATGTTTGAATACAATCTATATCTTCAATTTCCATTCCACAATTTAATCCTGCTATTGCAAAACTCATGGCAATTCTATGATCACCTTTTGAGTTTATTTTAGCTTTTTTTAACTCTCCACCTGTAATCTCATATCCATCTTCAAATTCTTTGAAAGAAACTCCACAAAGTTCTAAATTAGATAATACAGATTCAATTCTATCACTTTCTTTAACTCTAAGTTCTTGAGCATTAGAAACTTTAGATGTACCCTGCGCTAAACTCATAGCTATGCTTAAAGCAGGTAATTCATCAATTAACCAAGATATGTTATCTTTTATATGAATTGCTTTTAATTCATTATGTGAGACAATTATATCTCCAATAGGTTCATAAATATTTTCTTTTTGAATATATTGAATTTTTGCACCCATTTTTTCTAGTACTTTATATGCTTCTATTCGAGTAGAATTTAAAGTAAGATTTTTAAGAATTATAGTTGCCCCTGGTGTAATTGCTGCAGCAATTGCAAAAAAGAAAGCAGATGAAGGATCAGTAGGAACTGTAATATCTAAAGCTTTTAATTTCCCTGTTAATGGTTCAATATTTATAAAACCTTTTTTGTCAGTAAAAATTTTAGCACCCATACCTTTTAACATTCTTTCAGTATGATCTCTTGTTAATTCATTTTCTTTATATTTACATATTCCATCAGCTCTTAGAGCTGCTAAAATCATTGTAGATTTTACTTGTGCAGAAGCAATAGGAGAAGTATATTCAAATGACTTAAGCGATTTACCTCTTATGTATAAAGGTGCTTTATTACCGTTTTCTCGTCCATCAATAATAGCTCCAATACTTCTAAGAGGTTTAACAACTCTATTCATTGGTCTATCATTTAGATATTTATCCCCTGATAAAATAAAAGAACCATCTAGTGAAGATAATAGTCCACAAAATAGTCTCATTCCTGTTCCTGCGTTTCCACAATCTAAGACATGAGATGGCTCTTTAATATCATTAGGAGTAATTTCAATATATGAACCATCAATTTTAACATCTGCACCTAAAGCTTTAATTATATTTAAAGAGTTAAGCGTGTCTTCAGCCATAAGAAAATTTCTTATGATTGAAGTATCTTTTGAGAAAATAGAAAACATTGCACATCTATGTGATATTGATTTATCACTTGCAATTGAGTCTATTTCACAAGAAAAAGTTTTATTTAACGGTTCTATATTGAAATTATTCATAATTTACCTTAGTGTTATACTTAATTCTTCGTTTAAAATTTTAACTAATGCGTCCATAGTAGAAGTAATATCTTCTTCTTCCATAGTTTTAGCATCGTTTTGTAAAACAAATCTAATTGTTAAAGATTCATATTCACCTAATTTATCATCAGTATAAATATCAATTAAATTAAATTGTTTAATATTTTCATTTTTTAAAGCAATAATTGTTTTTTTAATTTTTGAATATTCTACATCTTTATGTACTATTAAAGATAAATCTTTTTTAGACGCTTGGAATTTAGAATATTTACTTGCTTTAATTAAATCATTTTTAATTACATCAAAATCAATTTCAGCAATAAAAGTATCAGAAATTGAGAAATCAGAAGCAACACTTGGGTGAAGTTTTGAAATATATCCAACAACTTTTCCATCAATAATAATATTACCATTTTGGTAAGGATGAATAAAATCGTTATAAATGTTAGTATTTTCTTCAATATCAAAGTGACCAATAGTATTTAATATCTTTTTAGCAAATTCAAAGAATCCAATATTTGAAGGTTTTCCAGAATTTGAAATTTTTTCTTGTTCTTTTTCACCAGAGAATACAAAAGAAATTTTAGTACTTTCTTCACGTTTCTCATTAAATATAGTACCTATTTCAAAAAATGCAATTGATTTAAAACCAAATTTAGCATTAGAAGATATAGCTTGAACTAGATTTGGTAAAAGTGAAGTTCTATAAGTATTAAGCTCATTTGTAATTGGGTTTAATACATCTAAATTATCATCAACTAATGGGAATGAATATTTTGATAAAATTTCTTTATTAGCAAATACATAAGTTAATGTCTCAAAAAATCCATTTTCAACAGCTTTTGCTCTGATTTTATTTTTTTTGATATATTTAATTGAAGTTGCATTAATTCTATTTTTTTCATCAATTGCTAAAGGTTTTGATTGAATATTATCAATACCAATAATTCTTACAATTTCTTCTGTAATATCAGCAATGTTTTTAATATCATGTCTATATAAAGGGACTTTAATTGAGAATACATCATCAATACTTTCTTTTACTTCAAAACCTAATGATAATAAAATGTTTTCAATTTTAGATTTTTTAATTTCTTGACCAATAATTGAATTAACTTTTCTAGTATTAATATCTAAAGAAATTTTTTCTTTATCTTCTGTAAAAGACTCACTTCCTTTATAAATTTTTGCACCACAAGAAGAAATTAAAGTATTAAAATAATCAATACCATATCTAATATCTGGTTCGCTTCCTCTAGAAGTTTTATAATAAATATCACCAGTCTTCATTTTTTTCTCAAAAACATTTTTTGCTAAATATTCAGGATTTGCATAAGATGACTCTAAAACATATTGAGATTTTGAATCAAGAACAATATCTTTATGTGCTATACATAAAGTTGATAATTCTTCTTTCCCATATACATTATCAAAACCTTTATCACCTTTTTTGATAGTTAATACACATAAATTATCTTTTACATCACATAACTCTTTTGCATAAGCATTTAAAACAACTCCATTAGTATGAATTGCATAAGTTAAAACATCTTTAATATCATGATTCTCATATTTTGATATAATACTTAGTCTAATTTTATATAGTAAAGGAAGTTTAAATTCTTTTAAATCAATAGCTTCAAAAATAAAAGATGAATGTAAATCTCCATGAGAAGAAATTCCTAAAACTTGTCCAATACCAATATCGTTATATTCAATATTCTTTTCAAATTCAGGCATTGTTAAATTATAATAAGCAGCTAATTCTCTAGCAACTCCATTAATACTTAAACAATCACCTCTATTAGCAGTTAATTCAATTTCAATAATTTCATCATTTAATAATTTATATTCATTTAACTCTTTACCTAAAACTAATTCACCAATAGAAGAATCAAGTTCTAAAATTCCATCATTTAGTTTAGGAAGTCCTAATTCAGTTGATGAACAGATCATACCATGAGAATCTACACCTCTTAGTTTTGCTTTTTTGATTTTAAAATTATTTCCTAAGTCACAACCAACAGTAGCAACAGGAACATATTGACCTTCAGCTACATTTTTAGCACCACAAACAATTTGAACAGTAGTAGAACCTAAATCAACTTGACAAATATTTAATTTATCAGCATCAGGGTGTTTAACTTTTTCAGTTACTAAACCAACAACAACACCAGCAGGGATTCTATTTTTTTCTAAAGAATCAACTTCTAAACCAATTGAGTTTAATGTTTTACAAATATCATCACTAACTATTTGTGAAATATCTACAAATTCTTGTAACCATGTTCTTGTAATAATCATTTATATTGTCCTAATAATCTTAAATCGCTTTCAAATAATGATCTTAAATCACCAATATTATGAATAAGCATAGCAAATCTTTCAACACCTAAACCAAAGGCATATCCAGAAATATTTTCGTATCCTACTGCTTTAAATACATTTTCATCAACAATTCCACATCCTAAAACTTCTAACCATCCAGTTTGTGAACAAACTCTACAACCTTCAGCTTTACAGAATACACAAGAAATATCAACTTCTGCTGATGGTTCAGTGAATGGGAAAAATGATGGTCTAAATCTTACTTCAACATCTCCAAACATATTTACTAAAAATTCTTCTAATACATGTTTTAAGTTTGCAAATGAAATTTTATCGCTTGAATCAACAACTAATCCTTCGATTTGATGAAACATAGGTGTATGTGTAATATCAAAATCTCTTCTAAAAACAGTACCAGGAGCTATCATTCTAATAGGTGGTTTTTGTTTTAACATAGTTCTGATTTGCACAGGAGAAGTGTGAGTTCTTAATAGAGTATAATCTTTATTATAGAATGTATCTTGCATATCTCTTGCTGGGTGATATTTTGGTAAATTTAAACTCTCGAAGTTATGAAAATCATCTTCAACTAAAGGACCTTCTTCAACAGAAAAGTTTAAGTTCTGAAAATATGTAATAATTCTATCCATAGTTAAATTCACAGGATGAATTGCACCACAAGTTAAATCATTATTAAATTTACTTACATCAATCTTTTCTGATTCTAAAGTTTTGTTTAGAGCTTCTTTTTCTAAAATTATTTTTCTTTTTTCAATAGCTTCATTAACTTTAGTTTTTTGTGTATTTAAATTTTGAGCAAATGCTTTTTTTTCAGCATTTGGAATGTCTTTTAACTTAGCAAATTCTAATGTTAAAACACCTTTTTTACCTAATGTTTCAACTCTTAGATTTTCTAAAACTTCTAAAGATGATGCAGATTCTATTTTTTCTAAGCACTCTTTCAATTATTATCTCCAATATTAAGGCTAGGCCTTGTAATTTATTATAGTTGTAGAATTATACTTAAGAATTTATTAGAGTTTGGTTATAATTGCTTTTTAATTAACAAGGATTATTATGTGTATATTTTGTAAAATAGTAAATGGTGAGATTCCGAATAAAACATTATTAGAAGATGATGATTTTTTAGCATTTGAAGACATTAACCCTTCAAGAAAAATTCATGCATTAGTTATTCCAAAACAACATATTTCATCTTTTGATGTTATGCCTCCCAAAGTTATGGGTGAAATGACTGCTTTTATCCAAAAACTAGCTTCTAAACTAGAAATTAAAGATTCAGGTTACAGAGTTATTTCAAATATTGGTGAACATGGTGGTCAAGAAGTTAAACATTTACACTTTCATATTTTAGCTGGTGAGTATGTAGGTAAATTAGTTTCTAATTAGTATTTAGGGATTATGTTCTATTTATAGAGTTTTGGACATTTGAAGAATTATTCTTCAAATGCACCAAGGTTTATAAGTTTTTCATATCTTTTTTTATATCTTTGTTCTGGTGTTAGTTTTCTTAAAGAATTTAAAGAATTTAAGAAATAATCACCTAATGCTTTAATAGCTTGATCTTTTTGTCTATGAGCTCCAATTAAAGGTTCATCAATAACATCATCAATTAAATTAAGAGCTAAGAGCGCATCTGAAGTAATTTTTAATGAATTCGCAGCAGATTCTACTTGTGTAGGGTCATTCCATAAAATTGCAGCACAACCTTCTGGTGAAATTACTGCATAAACAGAGTATCTCATCATTGCAAGTTTATCAGCAATTGAAATAGCTAAAGCGCCACCTGAACCACCTTCACCAATTACAACAGAAATAGTAATAGTATTAAGATCTGAAAATTCAAATAAGTTTCTAGCAATCGCTTCACTTTGATTTCTCTCTTCAGCACCTAATCCTGGATATGCACCTGGAGTATCAACTAACATTAAAATTGGAATACCAAACTTTTCAGCCATTTTGGCAGCTCTTAAAGCTTTTCTATAACCTTCAGGTGAGGGCATACCAAAGTTTCTTTTTAATTTATCTTTAGTACCTCTACCTTTTTGTTCACCAATAACTAATACTTTTTCGTCACCTATGTATCCTAAAAAACATACAAGAGCTTGATCATCATCATAATGTCTACTTCCATGAATTTCATAAGCGTCTCTCATAAGACCTTTAATATAATCCATAGCATAAGGTCTATCAGCATGTCTTGCTAATTGAAGTTTTTGATAATCACTTAAATTTGAGAAAGTTTTTTTAACTTCTTTTTCTAGTTTAATTTCTAGAATTTCAGCAGCATGTTCATCTGCTTTTGTTCTTGCAAGTATAATATCTTCTTCAATTTTTTTGATTTTTTCTTCGAATGCTAAATAAGTTGCCAAGAGTTTCCTTTAATAAAAAGAGGAAAAATCCTCTTTTCTTTAATTAGTTATTTATTGAATTTTTTTAAGATGATAGAACCATTAGTTCCACCAAAACCAAAGTTATTACTCATAACAATGTTTAGGTCAGCTTTAATAGCTTTATTTGGTACATAATTTAATGTACAATTTTCATCTTGATTTATTAGATTAATTGTTGGAGGAATAATACCTGTTTCCATAGCTTTAATTGCAAAAATTGCTTCAATTGCTCCAGCAGCTCCTAAACAATGTCCAATTTGACCTTTTGTAGAAGATACAGGAGGACAATTATCAGCCCCACCAAATACTTCAACTAAAGCAGCACTTTCATTAACATCTCCAACAGGAGTAGAAGTTCCATGAGCATTAACATAATCAATTTTTGGTCTTTCACCTGTTAAGTGTTCAGCCATATCAAATGCAGCTCTCATAGCTCTTAACGGACCATCCATAACAGGAGAAGTAATATGATTAGCATCAGCACTTTCACCAAAACCAATAACTTCTGCATAGATTTTTGCATCTCTTGCAAGAGCTGATTCTAAAGTTTCAAGTACAAGAGCTCCAGCACCTTCACCCATTACAAAACCATCTCTATCTTTATCAAAAGGTCTAGAAGCTGTTTTAGGATCATCATTTCTAGTTGATAATGCTTTCATAGCACCAAAACCAGCAACACCAGCTCCACAAATAGCACTTTCAGCACCAACAACTAAAATTCTATCAGCACCATTTAACATAATTGTTTTACAAGCATCAGATAAAGCATGAGTTGAAGCAGCACAAGCTGTTACATGAGATAAACTTGGACCTTTTAAATTATGAGCAATTGATACAAATCCACCTAGCATATTTACTAAAGATGAAGGAATAAAAAATGGTGATACTCTTCTTGGACCTTTATTAGCTAAAACAACAGAATTCTTCTCAATTGTTCCTAAACCACCAATACCAGAAGCAGAAATCATACCAAATCTTGGAGCATCTTCATCAGATACTTTTCCATCTTCATTTGTTAAACCAGAATCTTTCATAGCTTCTTGTGCAGCATGTAAACCTAATTGAATAAATCTATCAGCTTTTTTAACATCTTTTTTATCCATTATTGTAGTAGGATCAAAATCTTTTACTTCACCAGCAATTCTAACTGTTAGTGCATCTGCATCAAATAAAGTAATTTTATCAATTCCACAAACACCTTCAACAGCGGCATTAAATGAATCTTCTACATTATTCCCAATTGCATTAATAGTTCCTAATCCAGTTATAACAACTCTTTTCATATATTTAGCTCCATATGTTTTATATTATTTAAAGTATTCAATTTTTTTATAAAAATTCAATACTTCAAATAAAAAGCTTAAATAAGCTTTTTATTTAAAAATTTAAAGAAAGACCTACTGGTGATTCTCAATGTATTTAATTGCATCATTTACAGTTAAGATACCTTCAGCATCTTCATCTGGAATTTCGATATCAAATTTTTCTTCTAAAGCCATAACTAACTCAACTACGTCTAATGAATCAGCACCTAAATCTTCAATGAATTTTGAATCTTCTTTAACTTCAGCTGCATCACAATCTAATTGCTCAATTACTACTTCTTTTACATCTTCTAATAATGCCATGTCTATATCCTTTTATAATATTATTCCGTTATTATATCAAAAAAGATTTAAAGTTGCACCTAAATCTTTTTATTGTCTGAATTATACGTATAATCCACCATTTACTTTTAAAATTTCACCTGTAATATACGAAGAATGATCAGATAAAAGGAAAGCAACTGCATCAGCAACTTCTTTTGCATCTCCCATTCTACCAAGTGGAATATTTTTTTCGTAATTTGCTTTAACGTCATCAGGTAATTCGTGTGTCATATCTGTTCTAATAAACCCAGGAGTAACTGCGTTATATCTTAAGTTTCTAGCAGATGCTTCTTTTGCGAATGATTTAGTCATAGCATTAACACCACCTTTAGAAGCAGCATAATTTGTTTGACCTGCATTTCCCATTTCACCAATAATTGAAGAAATATTTACAATAGATCCAAATCTTTTTTTACCCATAAATTTTAAAGCTGCTTTACAACCTATAAATGTAGAAGTAAGATTAGCAGATAAAACATCGTTAAAATCATCAACAGTCATTCTTAATGCTAATTTATCTTTTGTAATTCCTGCATTATTAACTAAATAAGAAATTTGACCATCTGCATCAACAATTGTTTTAATAGCAGCTACAAATTCTTCTTCTTTTGTTACATCCGCTTTTACTAGTGCAGCTTGTCCACCAGCAGCTTCAATTTCAGCTTTAACAGCTTCAGCAGCTTCTAAACCTGATCTGTAATTAATCCATACTTTTAATCCAAATGATGCCAAAGTTTTTGCGATTTCCGCTCCAATTCCTCTGCTTGCACCTGTTACTAATACATTTGTACCTGTAAACTTCATTTAAATCCTTTTTTATTAATTTTAATTTCTTCTATTTTACTATTTTTTTGCTAAAAAAAATAAATATTCTTATTTTTCTTTTTAAACGCCTCTTTTATCATTCCATAATCTAATATGTAATCTATCAGAATAAATAAAAGAATTGTTTATACATAAGTTTATTACGCACTCTTCATTGTGAGCTAATTCTTGAACATTTTCACCCATTGGCATTAAATAAACTTCACATTTTGGTAATTCTTTTATTAATTCTTTTATTTCATTTAATGACTCATCTGCATTCTTTTTCTCAATTACAAATTTCAAATATGAATCGTAAGAATTTTCAATAATATTTTTTATTGCTGGTATTTTTATTCTTTTTGAATACTTTTCACCAGAATTTGCTAATTTAACACTCATTGAAAATAGTATATTCTTTTGATACTCTTCTTTTAAATCTATATTTATTGAAGCATTTGTTTCAATTGTAATATTAAATGAGTTCTGATGGAAATATTTTAGAATTTTCTGGAATTCTTCACTTTTCCAATTTAATAAAGGTTCACCACCTGTTATTACAATATCAGGTTTTTGCATGCCACATAGATTCATTACTTCATTTATAATATTTTGAGCTGATAATTCTCTCCATTGATTTTTAAATGTTTTATCAACAGCATAAAAAGTATCACAGCCTAATTTCTCAATTCCTTCTTTATTTGTGTATTTAACAGAAAATCCAGAACAAGTGAAATTACACTTTGAGAATCTAATAAAAACTGATGGTTTTCCTACTCTTTTGCCTTCGCCTTGAATAGTTAAACCAAAAATTTCATTTATGCTAAGCATATACTGTGCTTTTACTTTTTGGAGTTTCCAAAAATTCTAAATAAGATACTTTTACATTTAGTTTTTTCATTTTTTCTTGTACAATTCCTAATAACCAAGCTGAGATATTTTCACTTGTAGGAACGAAATCAACAATTATATAACTTTCATACATTTCGTGAATATGTATTTTTTCATCTTTGATTAAATCAAAGTTAACTCTTTTATATCCTTCTTTAAAAGATATAAAATCTTTATTTTCAACATAATGAGGAAGTAGGGTATCAAATAATGGATCATTAATATCAATAATAAATTTATGATCTAAAGTATCATCTAAAAACTTTTTAAACCAATTTAAATGTTTAAAGTCTGTTACCATTCCTGATTTTAAAACAGAAGCTTCTAAATGAATTATAATTTTACCTTGGTGACCGTGTAAGTGTCTGCATACTAAACAGTCATCTAATGCAAATTCTACATCTAACTCTTGTGACCAGACTCTATGACCGTAACAAAAATCAAATTCTTTTGAAATATCCCATTTCATTATAAAACCTTATATGGAATTGGATCTTTTGTATTTGCAATATTAAATCCATTTAGTCTAAGTCTACAGCTATCACATAAACCACAAGCTTCATTCTCTTCTATATAACAAGACCAAGTATGTTTAAGTGGAACGTTTAACTCTAGCGCTTTTTGTACAATTTGTGATTTCATTAAATGTACAAGTGGAGTTTTAATTTCAATTTTAGTACTTTCTTTTGTACCTTGATTAATTGCAGCTAACATTTTTGATATAAATTCATCTGTACAATCAGGGTAGCCAGATCCATCTTCTTGAACAACTCCAATAAACATAGCTTCTGCTTTTTCTTTTTCTGCAATTGCAGATGCAATTGATAAAAATATACCATTTCTAAATGGAACATAAGTAATAGGAACGCCTTCTTCAATTCCAGATGTTGGAACTTCAAGACTTTCATCAGTTAAAGCAGATGCTCCAATTTGTTTAAAAAATGGAATATCAATTTCATATTTATTTTCTACTTCTAAATCATTACATACATCTCTAAATGCTTTTAATTCTCGTTTTTCTGTTCTTTGACCATAATTAAAATGAATAGCTATAATTTCATATCCATCGTTTTTTGCTATATATGAAGCAAGAGTTGAGTCCATACCCCCACTTAAAATACATATTGCTTTTTTACTCATATGTTAAATAATCCTTTTTGTTTTTACTAAAAAAGTCCCAGGCAATAGGAAGAACTTTTACTTTTTTGTTTTTTTCTAATTTATGTACATTTTTATCTAAAATTATCATTGCATTACATTTAGATAAGGTACAAACCATTCCTGGTGCTCTTTTTTCTTCAGCTTTAAAACTTTCACCATTAAAAAATCCTGGAATAATTGTATCTGCACCTTTTTTATTAATTAAATCTTCTTCTAAAAAAGAATTAATATAATTTAAATATATATCTTTTTTACCTGATAAAACATTTAATAAAACTTTTCCAAATACTTCAAATACTAAAGCAGAAGCTAAAGGGTTACCAGGTAGATTTAGAATATATGTATTTCCTATTTTACCAAAAATTGTTGGTTTTCCAGGTTTTATTATAATTCCATCAAATAAGATTTCCATATTAAGTTCAAGAAAAGCTTCTCTTGTAAAATCAGCATCTCCAACTGACACTCCCCCTGTTGTTATAATTAAATCATGATCTAATGAATTTAAAATTAATTCTTTAATACTTTCTTTTGTATCTTGTGCTTGTCCTATAAATGTAGTATTACAATCTAATTCTTTACATCTAGAAATTAAAGATAAAGTATTTGAATTATATATTTGATGATCTTGAATTTGTTCATAATGTAGTTTCAACTCTTCGCCTGATCCAAATATTACTAGAGAAGTTTTTTTATAAACTTTTATATGTGTATTTCCTTGGGCTGCTAAAAGTGTTATATGAGAGAAGTTTAGTTTTGTATTCTTACTAATTAACAAATCATCTATTTTGATATCTTCACCAATAAATCTAATAAAATGATCTTTTTTAATATCATTTATTAATTTAATTTTATTGTTTTCAAGTAATTCTACATTTTCTTTTGGAACTACTGCGAGAGCATTAAGAGGTACTCTAGCCCCTGTCATAATTTTAATACAAGAATTATTTTTAATTAAATTTTTATTATTATCACCTGCAAAAATAATATCTTCTACATTTAAAATATCATCTTTTTTAAGATTAATAAGCGCATATCCATCCATAGTTGAATTATTAAACTTAGGTAAATTAGACGTAGCTTTAATGTCTTCTATACAAATTCTGTTATTTGCTTCTTCAATACTTATTATTTCAAATGTTTTTTTTGGAAGAATATTAGAAATTATATTTAGTACATCATCAGAATATATTGCCATTTGTATGCCTTATTGTTGTTTTAATTTTTGAAAAATTATCTCTTTTAATTATGATATAATACCCAAAAATTTTAAAAGTGAGATAATATGGATATTATGAACTCTTCCTTACAAATGCATATTTTTATGATATTTGTATTTTTTGGCATTATGTTATTTAATTATTATACAGTTGCTACATCAAAAGATTTTCTAAGTATGGCAAAAAAACTTAAAGCTATGACTTCTATTTACCATATAGCAAATGCAATGATAATTTATACAGGAATCATACTTGCAGCCTTTTATCATGATTTAGCATTTAAAGTATTATTAATGATTCCTACAGGAATATTTTTAATGGTAATTGAAATTAAAAGATTTAAAAGAATGAGAATTATTAAAAGTACTGATATTAAACTACAAAAAGAATTTGTTGTATATGCTAAAAAAATATATAGAATTGAAATGATTGTTTTAGTAATTATGTCTTCATTAATAAGTTCAATTTAATGCAATTTTTACATAATGAAAATGCAGGTGATAATTCTTTACTTATTAAAGATGAATCATATAGATATTTAATTAAAGCAAGAAGACATAAATTAAATGATTTAATTCATTTTCGAAACTTAAAAGATAATAATATTTATACTTATGAAGTTTTTAATATCTTAAAAAAAGAAGCTATTTTAAATCTTCTTAAGACTCAAGAAAA